>JBFHCO010000009.1:0-28543 GCA_041585205.1 Candidatus Omnitrophota bacterium
ATGAGGCCATGATGAATGTCGGGATTCGCGTGGAACCGGTTGAGGGCGGTGACCGCTTCAAGGTTTCGGGACGAGGTGAGCTGCATCTCTCCATTTTGATTGAAACTATGCGGCGCGAAGGTTATGAGCTGGAAGTCTCACGGCCCGAAGTTATTTTGAAAGTTGAGGACGATGAGACGCTTGAACCGGTAGAAGAAGTAGTGATCGAAGTCGATCCCGGTTATCAAGGCGCCGTCATCGAAACGCTCGGCGCGCGCAAGGCCGAAATGCGCAGCATGACGACGAGTGCCGTCGGCACGATCCGTATGGAGTTTTTAATTCCCTCGCGCGGCCTCTTGGGATTCCGCAGTGAACTGCTGATGATGACGCGCGGGACGGGTATCATGTATCAGAACTTTCATGATTATCAGCTTTTTAAGGGCGAAATTCCGGAACGCCAATCCGGGGTTTTGATTTCGCAGACGGCCGGCAAGGCCGTGGCCTACGCCCTGTTCGGATTGCAGGAGCGCGGCGAAATTTTTGTCCGTCCCGGCGATGAGCTCTATGAGGGCATGATCGTCGGTGTGAACAATAAAGGGCATGATTTGGTTGTAAACGCCATCCGGGAAAAGAAACTGACCAACATGCGCGCATCCGGTTCTGATGACGCGATTCAGCTTGTGCCGCCGCGTGAAATGACCTTGGAATTTGCCCTCGAATTCATCGAAAATGACGAACTGGTTGAAATTACCCCGCGCAATATCCGCTTGAGAAAACGCTACCTTACCGATAACGAGCGCCGGCAGAAGGCCCGATCCTAAGCGGTTACTCTGTCCTCGCAAAGACAGGACCGCCTCATTTTGATATAATTCATGCCATGTCTATTAAGCCTGAATACTGGATGAAGAGGGCCTTGACGCTGGCCCAAAAGGGGCGCATTGGCACCAGTCCCAACCCCATGGTCGGTGCGTGCATCGTCAAAAATGGCCGTTTAATCGCGGAGGGCTATCACGCCCGTTTCGGCGGGCCGCATGCCGAGCGCATCGCTTTGGCAAAAGCCGGCAATCGCGCGCGCGGAGCAACCTTATATGTGACTCTGGAGCCATGCTCAACGTGGGGTAAGACGCCGCCGTGTCTTGATGAAATCCTGCAATCCGGAATCAAAGCCGTCGTGATAGGGGCCCCCGACCCGAATCCGGCGCATAACGGGGCCGGTATCAAACAACTGCGACAAAAAGGGATTCGGGTTCAAACCGGTGTCTTGTCTCGCGAAGTGCTGAGACAGAATGAAACCTTTTTGAAATTCATGAAGTCCCGTTTGCCCTACGTCACATTGAAAATGGCGCAGTCTTTGGACGGTAAGATCGCTTCGACGACCGGCAAGTCGCGCTGGATCACTTCACCCGCGGCCAGGAAATATGTGCACCGTCTGCGCGCGGAACAAGACGCGATTTTAATCGGAAAAAACACATTGCTTGTGGATAACCCGAAACTCAGTCCGCGCATGAAATTTCGAAATGCCGATCCGCTGAAACCGTGGCGTGTCGTGATTGACCCTGCGTTCAAGTTGCCATGGCGCGCCCGCATCATGACCGGAGAGCAATTGACGTTATTTGCTGTCTCGGACCGCCATCTTAAGAAAATTAAAACGAAAGGCCACGGCCACATTTTATTGCCGATCCCTGAAAAAAGAGGGCGCCTTGATCTCAAAAATCTTCTGCAATATCTGGCGAGTCTCGGTGTTGCTAAATTGCTCGTGGAAGGCGGCGGTGAAACCGCGTGGTCGCTTCTGAAGGAAGGTTTGGTTGATCGCGTTGTCTGGTTCGTGGCGCCTAAGATTATCGGCGGCAGAAATACTAAAACCTCAGTCGAGGGCGAAGGGGTTTCGAATCTGACGCGAGCGATTCAATTAAAAGCCGTCCGCACCCGCCCCATCGGGACGGATTGGCTTTTAGAGGCCGAGGTACAAAGAAAATAATTTTATGTTTACAGGGATAATTCAAGATCAAGTGCAAATTATAAAACGGCAAGCCGCTCAAGGGCAGGTGCGCCTCACGCTTCGGCCACGCAAGCGTGCCCGGCTGAAACTGGGCGACAGTGTTGCTATCAACGGCGTGTGTTTGACGGTTTCCGGTTTGAACGGCCGCACATTTCAAGCGGATATTGTGCGTGAAACGCTTGCGGCAACTCATCTGGGAGCGCTTCAACGGGGGGATTACGCCAATTTCGAACCGTCCTTAAAATACGGAGACCGGATCGGCGGCCATTTTGTCACGGGGCATGTGGACGGCTGCGGCAATCTCAAGCACATCGAGAAAAAGAAAAAAAACATATGGTTGTCGGTGCGTGTTCCGCGCCTGATCATACGGTTCATTGCCGTCAAGGGCTCGGTTGCCCTGGACGGAGTCAGTTTGACGGTTCAAAAAATCAAGGGCAGCACATTGACCGTAGCAATCATTCCGCATACCTACCGCGTGACGACGCTCGGCCAAAAAAAAATAGGCGATCCCGTGCACATTGAAGTGGATCAAACCATGCGTTACTTGATCCGTTTGATCGGCAGGCAATCGAAAAAGACGCCCGCAGGGTTGAAATTGGCCCCCTTGCGCAGGCAAGGGTTTTGACATTCTGCGTCTCGGATAATTTAGTTGGCATTTAGGCCGGCTGTGGGTAAAATTTCCTTTTTAGTCATAGGAATCGTAACCAAGTATGGATAAATCCTTTAAGATCAAGGCCGACGGCGCCAGTATCGCGGTCTTCAGATCTCAATTGAAAGAACTTGCAACTCGAGCCGGCCTGGATGAGAAGGCTTCAGGCGAGGTGATCTTGGCCGTGCAGGAGGCTTTGACGAATATCGTGCGTCACGCTTATCAAGGCAAGAGCGGGACTATCGAGGTCCGATTTAAAGACTGCGCGGACCGGATTGAAGTTTCGATCCGCGACCACGGCAAAAAGTTCAATCCCGAAGACGTGCCTGAGCCGGTATTGCCTCCCACGAAGCCGGGAGGGTTGGGTGTTTATCTTATTAAAACCCTGATGGACAGGGTGGAATATGACGCTTCCTGTAAAGACGGCAATCATCTGATTTTAACGAAAAACAAGCAGGTTTAAGCCTAAGGAGTCATCATGAAAATTCAGCAAAGAGAAAAGGACGGTATTTGCATCTTTGAACTTTCAGGAGATTTGGACTTTCACAGCTCTCCCGAACTGCGTGAAAAGCTGCACGCGATGACCGATAAGCAGGTTCCGAAAGTGCTGATCAATCTTAAGAAAGTGAACTATATCGACAGTTCGGGCCTTGCCACATTCGTCGAAGTGCTGCAACGCATCAAAAAATATAACGGTAAGTTGGTGTTAACCGATCTTGTCCCGTCCGTGCGCGGCGTGTTTGAAATCGCCAAACTCGATTCCGTATTCTCGCTTGCCAAATCGGAGCAGGAAGCCGCTCAATTCTTATCCTAATTCGAATGAAAACAAAGGAAGAGATCAAAGATTTTTTCGGCGGAATTGGCGAAACGGCGGCATTCTTGTTTGCCGGTGTAGCCCGTTTGTTCGAGCTCTTCCTGTATGTCCTCAAGGCGATCGTTGCCTCCTTCAGTAACCGGAAGGCGATCCGCAAAGATCATCTCTTTACGCAAATGGTGCTGATGGGTGTAGATTCACTGGCCATCGTTTGCCTGGTCGGCGCCTCCGTCGGAATGGTGATGGCGCTGCAAGGTGCTTATCAGTTGAAACAAATCGGGGCCGAGATCTACACGGGAAGTCTCGTGAGCGTGACAATGATGCGCGAACTGGGACCGCTTGTGGCGGCGATTGTTCTCGCCGGCCGTGTGGGCGCGCGCATGGCGGCAGAACTCGGTACGATGAAGGTCCAAGAAGAAGTGGATGCCTTGACCACAATGGGGTTCAATCCGATCAGCTTTCTGGTCGTGCCGCGCTGCATTTCTCTGATGATCATGTTGCCGTGTTTGACCATCATTGCCGACATCATGGGCATGGTCGGCGGATTTATGATCGGGGTCACCAGCGTCGGCATCAACCCTTATCTTTATTATGATACGAGCATCAATGCACTTGTTTTGAAGGACATTTATACCGGACTCGCCAAAAGTGTCATTTTTGCGCTGCTGGTGGCCCTTGTGAGCTGCCATCAGGGGCTTTCCGTGGAAGGCGGTGCCGAGGGAGTCGGTAAGGCCACCACTCAAGCCGTGGTCATATCCATTGTCTTAATCATTGTCGTGGATTGTCTCGCCACGGCCGTTTTTTATTATGCTTTTCCATAAACTATGAGCGCGATGATCGAAATCAAAAATTTGGTAAAACGCTTCGGAGACCGCGCGGTTCTGGACGGAATTAATCTTTCCATTCCGCAGGGCAAAATTACCGTGATTATGGGCGGCTCGGGGTGCGGCAAAAGCACACTGCTCAGAAATATCATCGGTCTTCTTCAACCCGAAGAGGGGGAGCTTTGGATCGACGGACAGAATATCGTCGGAATGGATGAGATGAACATGAATCAAGTGCGCCGCAAATTCGGCATGCTGTTTCAAGGCGCGGCTCTTTTTAACTCAATGACCGTCGGTGAAAATGTGGCGTTGCCTTTGAAGGAGCATACCGATTTATCGAGCGACATCATTAAAATCATCGTCAAAGTGAAGTTGGAACTTGTCGGATTGACGGGTTTTGAAAATTTCAGACCCTATCAAATCTCAGGCGGCATGAAAAAACGCGTGGCTCTCGCGCGCGCGATCGCACTGGATCCAAAAATCGTGTTTTACGACGAACCGGGGGCCGGGTTGGATCCGATCACGGCAAGTATGATCGATCAGCTGATTCTCGATCTCAGCCGCAAGCTGCAAATCACATCCGTGGTCGTGACGCATGAAATGAAAAGCGCTTTCCGTATCGCCGACCAAATGATTGTCCTGCATAAAGGTAAAGTTTTGCAGATCGGTACTGCCGAAGAAATCAAAAACTCAGAGAACCCTTATGTGCAGCAATTTATCAACGGGGAACCGGAAGGCGCCATTCCGCTCAAACAAACCAGCGACGCATATTTAAAAGGGTTATTGGAAACGTAAACGGAGGAAAAAATGTCTTATTCAGCCACGGAAGTCAAATCAGGAGTTTTTATCACGGCATCGCTGGCGTTGCTGTTGGCGCTCACCTTTGTTGTCGGAAATTTGATGAGCGGTAAAACACGCACTTGGCAAATCGAGTTCGGATATGTCAGCGGACTTGAAGCGAACGCACCGGTTTATTTTGCGGGGCGAGAAGTCGGTAAGGTCGATAAAATCGATATCACGGCCGGAAAAGAAAGGCCCGTCACCATCACGGTCAGCATTGATGAAAAAATCACCTTGCGTGAAGATAGCGAAGCCTTTGTTGATACCTTGGGTATGATGGGTGAAAAATTTATCGAAATTACACCCGGCGGCAATCCCTCTCCCGAACTTCAGCCCGGTGCGCTTTTGCAGGGCACCGACCCCATTCCGATGTATTTACTCATTCAGAAGATGAATCTGCTGGCCGACCGGATGGATGATCTGACGACGAGTCTCAATCCGATTCTGGGCCGTGTAGACGGCATGCTGGAAGAGAGCGAGGAAAGTCTGCATAAAACCATCGCGAATTTTGAAGAGGCATCCGCTAATGTGCGGGATATGACAAATGATCTTAAATTTCGTCCGTGGCGCTTGATCCGGAAAGGGTAAGCCAGAGACCTATCCGGTATGAACAAACTCAGAAGCTTACCGAACCAGTCCCTGATCATCATCCTGGGGCTGGTTTTTTTTCTTTTTCTGCTGCATCTTTCCGGCCTCATTGATTTTCGCGAGCAGGAAGCGATCGATTTGCGCTTCCGGCTGCGCGGCGAACAACCGGCTCACTCCGATATCACGCTGGTCACGATTGATGATAAAAGCCTTGCGGCCATAGGCCAATGGCCCTGGCCGCGCAGCGCTCATGCAGTGCTGCTGGACGTCCTGTCGCGTTACGAGCCGCGCCTTGTCTTTTTCGACGTTTTATTCACCGAACAAAGTCCGGATTCCGAAGAGGATGATAAATTAAGTTATGCCGTCCGGGGTCTCGGTTCAGTCATCCTATCTTTTTACTATCATAGCGTGAAACCTTTCACGGCCTTTTTTCCGATCGAGATCTTGCGGCAGGAAGCGCGCGGTCTCGGTTTTGTGAATGTGGAACCGGAACGCGACGGGGTGGTCCGACGCGTGAAAGCATCGATCGAAACGGAACAAGGTATTTTTTACCATCCGTCTTTAATGATCATGCGGCTTCTTTTGCAAAGTGAGGACGCATTTCAGTCTTGGTTGGCCGGACTTCCGGTCGACCGACGGAACCGTTTTTGGATTCATTATCCGGGGTCCTATAAGTCGTTTCAAAGCGTCTCCTTCACCGAGATTATCGACGCGGTCGGAACGGAGCGTGATGCGGAACTTGATGTGAAGTTCCGAGATAAAATCATTTTGATCGGAATCACGGCTACCGGCGCCACGGACATTACCCATACGCCGTTTTCAACTTTGGATCCGGGCGTTGTTGTGCAGGCCAGCGCCGTTCATACGCTGCTGTCAGGCCGGTACCTCCGTAAAATCCCGGAAGCCGTCCATCTGATTCTTTTGCTGCTTTTCGGCTTGGTGATCGCAGAATCCGTGAAGCGCACAACCCCGCTCAAGGGACTCCTCTTCGTGGTCTCGATTGCTTTGATTTATATGGCGGTCAACATCGCGATTTTTTGGCTTGTCGGCTGGATATTGCCGCTCTTCGCGCCCGTGATCATCATCATGCTTTCTTATGTACTCGCGCTTTTCTTCCGCTATATCGAAATTCTCTTTAAAGAAGAGGTGATCGCCCAGGAGTTGAAAACCGCTTCACGGATTCAGGAAAATCTGCTGCCTCAGACGAAACCCGAACGGCCGCATTTGGATTTTGCTTCCGAATGTCGTTTTGCGAAACAAGTCGGCGGCGATCTCTACGATTGGGTTCCGCTGGAAGGCGGAAAACTCGGCGTTTGCGTCGGCGATGTTTCGGGCAAGGGCGTTCCGGCGGCGCTTTATATGGCGAGGGCCATCAGTGAATTCAGACGCGAAAGCGCATCGGAATCCATGCCGGGAAAGATTTGCGAACGCATGAATAATTTGCTTTCGAAAAGCGGCCCTTCGGGAATGTTTTTGACGATGGTGTATGCGATTGCTGATCCCGCGCGCCGGCGCATAATCTTCTGTTCTGCCGGTCATGAACCAATGATCGTTTATCGCGCCAAAGAAAAAAAAGCCGAAATCATCGAAGGGGAGAAGGGCATGCCGCTCGGTCTTTTTGAAGGCGGTGCCTACGAGTCTGTCGAGATGCCTTTTCAGGAAGGCGATGTGATATTGATGATCAGTGACGGTGTTCGGGAGTTACGCACCCCGAAACGGGAGGAACTCGGCATGGAAAAGCTCCGGCAATGGGTCGAAGAACGCGCTGCGCGCGACCTCAACTCAGAAGAAATGATCCGCCAGCTTTTTAATGCCATGAAGGAATATCAAAAGGGTGCGTTACCCCATGACGATCGCACCCTATTTTGCGTTAAGTTCAGTCCTGACAGGCACTAAAGTAGTCCTTTACAAGCCTGAAAAGTAGTGCTATTTTCAATTCTATGAAGAAAATTTTATGCATTCTCACACTTTCATTCATTTTCCTTCCATGGGCATGGGCCGATTCCGGCCATTTACAAGACGTTCAAGGCAATGTCCAACTTCAAAAGGGCGGAGCGGGTGCTTGGACGGCTGCCCGGGAAGGTATGGAAGTCAGCGCGGGCGACCGTATTACGACCGGTAAGAACAGTTCCGTCACGGTGAAACTTCAAAAAGCAGTCATTGAGTTAAAACCGGACACACAATTCGGCATCAAGCATTATGAAATTAACGGTGATCAAATGAAATCAACCCTGCAGCTTGATTTGGGACGTCTCAAAGCGCGCGTGGACCGGTTGGCGGAGACCCATTCGCAGCTTGATGTGATCTCTCCGACGTCGGTCGCTTCCGTACGCGGCACCATTTTTGATGAAGAGGTCTACGAGTACAGGGGTGAAATTTATACGCGCATTGCCGTGATCGAAGGTTGGGTCATTTTCTGCAACGCCGACCTCTCGCATTGCATCCGTGTTCGGGATGGGGAGGAAGCAACGGCGAACGGCGACGGCGTTTCGCAGCCGATTGTCGAAGAACTTCCGGAGGATTTTGATTTTGATGAATTGTTGGAAGAAATAGACGGTTTTGAACAGGAACCCGAAGGCGCTCAGGATGAAGAGGAGGAAGAAGAAGAGGAAGAGGAGGAAGAGTCTTCAAGCCGGGACGATAAGGGTTCACAACAACTTTTTACCCTGGAGACAGTCTAATGCGATACCTTAGCTCTATTGCCTTGTTGATCGTTTTCACTTTGTGCCCCATGCATCCGAATGTTTTGGCGCAGGAAACCGCCGGGGATTATGTCGCGGGCATGGGCAAAAATATCGGCCGAGGTCTGATCAATGTGGTATCGAGTCCCGCCGAAATTCCGTGTACCATGCGTGATGACGTTAGAGATCAAGGCGGTGTAGGTTATGCGACCGGTTTTGGCAAAGGCCTGCTTTTTTTTGTGCGTCGTGCCGTGATCGGCGTGTGTGAAATCGGAACCTTCATTCTGCCTTCGGAGGCAACCATTCCTCCGGTTTGCCATACAGAAACGGCTGTTTAGTTTTTTCCATCCGTCAGAATTTTTCCGGCCATGAAAATAGCGTGCCTCAGCTCTTCTTATGCCGACATCGCGCAAGAGCTGGGCTTGTCTCTTGCAGATATCGTCGCGGTCACGAACGATCATCCCGAAAAATCGCTGCCGCACGCCGTCCGCATCGGATCTCCCAAAGCACTTGATTTTACCCCCTTGGAAACATTAAAACCCGATTTGATCATTGCCCGAGAAGGTGAAAACCGTCCCGAAGATTTAAAAAACCTGAAGAGGAAATTTAAAGTTTTATCCTTTGATGTACGCTCCATTCAAAATGTCATTGATGTGATTCACACGTTGGGCGACGCGCTTGGCAGGCGGGAGGGGGCCGAAACCCTAAAACACGCAATCAAGCAGACTTTGCGCAAGAATCAAGAGGAGCTACGAAACCGTGAACCGCTGCCCATTTTAATTTTATTGTGGAATAACCCCTTCCTGACCGTGAACTTTGATACCTACATTTCCCGGTTGCTTGAAGCCTGCGGTGGGAGCAACGTCTTCCATAGCGACCCCGTACCCGAATTTGCGATTGAAATCGAAGACATGATCGAGCGCGAACCGCGGCTGTTGCTGCTACCGAAAATGCCGTACCCCTTCGCGAGGCGCCATATCGAAGGTTTCCGGAAATACCGGGTATTTTCCAAGATCCGGATTGAATTAATTGACGGGAGATATTTTTCGAAGTTCGGACCCTGGACCGTGAAGGCCCTGCAGGATTTACCGCTGCTGCTTGCAGGCCAATCGGACGAGCGGCCGTAGGCATTGAGTTTTGACGCGTTTTAGAGTATGCTAAAGGCCGTTATGAGCATGTCCTACCTTGTGATCGCGCACGGAAGCCGTGATCCTGAAGCCAATCAAGCGTTCAACGTTTTTTTGGATCATTTTAAGAAAATGACGAAGGGGCAGCGTGTGCAAGGCGCCTTTTTGGAATTGGCTGAACCCTCGGTGCCGGAGGCGATCGCAACCTGCATCGATCAGGGCGCCACAGAAATTCTGGTGATGCCGTTGATGCTTTTTCCGGGCCGCCATGTGAAAGAAGATATCCCCGCGATGATTCAGCGCGCCAAATCCAAGCATCCGGAAATTGATTTTCATTACAGCAGCCCTCTTTATGACCACCCTTTGTTGGCCAAGCTTTTGGATGAAAAGGCTAAAAGCCTGTTGAGTTCCGCCCGTGGTGCATGCCGATGACAGAGACTGTCACGAGACCCCCGTATCGCCCTCATCAAAAGCACATTTTGGTTTGTACGGGCCCGCGCTGTGCGCCTGAGACCTCCGCTTCGGTTTATCAATATTTAAAGGAGCGTTTAAAGGAGTTGAAGCTTCACGAGGGTCCCGGACGCATTCAAAGAAGCCAATGCCATTGTTTCGGAGTGTGCCAGGGAGGGCCGATCGCCGTCGTGTATCCCGATCAAGTGTGGTATTACAATGTCACACAGGCGAAGATGGAGCAGATCATTCAGGAGCATTTGATCGGAAATAAGCCCGTAACGGATTGTATTTTCAGCAGTTAGATCAACTTGACTCGACCGTTTCCTGCGCTATAATAACGGTTTAATCCAAAGGAGTTATACCCATGAGTAATCCTCTTGAGCAGAATGAACGCACGGATATCCCCCAAGACGCCGAAGTTCAGGACGCCAAATTTTTTGCCGCCGTCGGTTATATCAATGTCCTCTGTTTTGTCCCTTTATTTCTTAAAAAAGACAATAAATTCGCGCAGTTTCACGGCAAGCAGGCCTTGGTTTTATTCATTTTGGAAATCGCAGCCAGCATTCTAAAAATTGTTCCGGCATTAGGCGATCTGATTTTTACGGTCGCATTCGTTGTTTTCGGTATTTTATCGCTCATCGGAATCGTGAAGGTTTTGATGGGTGAGTATTGGGAAATGCCGGTGATTTACGACATTTCCAACCGCATCAGTTTGTAGGCGGTTATTTTCGATCTGCTGCTTTTGCCCCAAAAGTTTCCCGGCCAATCGAATTCGGCCCTTCGGCAATACAAATTCATGGTTGAGGGGGATCACAATTAATCATGTTATTAGGCAATAAAAAAACACAGGATCAGATTCAAAACTGGAGTCTTGTTTTAAATCCGCTTCCGAGCGACATCGAAAAAAAGAAGGTTGCCAAGAAAATTTCGGAAGTGTTTTCGTTATCGCTGGACGAGGCCTTGGACCTCGTGTCCAACACACCCATTATCCTGCTCGATAATCTCTCCCGCGGCTTAGCCATCAAAGCCAAGGATTTTTTCCATTCAACCGGTGCGGAAATGTTTCTTACCAACGACGTATTTCTCAAACGGAAGTGCTACCGCACCGTTTGGCCCGAACTGCCAAATCTCGCCTTTTTAAACGATTGGCAATCTGAACGCTCCCGTCCGGTTGACGGACAGCGCTTGCAGCCGGAAGAAGCGCTGCGCGCCATGCGTTCTGAAAACAATCAAGCGCATCCGAAGCAGCAACCAGGAGACGCGGCGGCCGCGCAACTGACCTCCAAGGAACGCGGCAATTTTCAGCGCGAAATCGATCATTGGAAAAAAGAAGCCGAAGGTTTCAGAGACCGTTTGCAAAAGCAAAACGATGAATTGACCCGCTTGCGCAATGAAGTCGCCGTTGCTCAGGATTCCATCACAGCTTCGAAGACGCGCCAGGATCAATGGGATAAAGAGGTTAAGAAACTAAAAGGTCTTTTGAGCGGCACGGAAGAACGGTACGAGGGTTTGAGAGAAGAATATCGCCAGGCCCGTTTGCTTTTTGAAGATAAGTTGTCTCAAGCGGGCGGCGATGCCGAAAGCTTGAAAAAGTTGATCAAAGAAAAAGATGCGCAAACCGAAGCCTTCCGCAAAGAGAGGGCGGTGTTTGAAGAACGTGTCCAAAAACAGGACAAGGAAATTCAATCTTGGCGCGAGCGCGTTCAAGCCGTTGAGCGTAAACTGGAGGATGCGGAAAAGGCGGCGAAGGCCAAAAATAAATCTGAAGATGAGCGTCAGCAAGAATGGAACCGGTTGTCAGAGCGTGCCGCGCATCTCGAACGTGAATTTTCGGAAGAGAGAAAAAGAAAAGAAGCCCTGGCCGAAGAGAACCGTGAAATCCGCAGTCTGGCCGATGCCGCGTCGCAAAAGAGCGAGACTGATTTTGCCGATTGGCGCAGACAGGCGGAAGAGCATCAAAGCCGCTTGCGGTCCCTTGAGGAAGAAAAAAACCGTTTGGCGGGGGAGCTGGAAGAACAGACGGCGGAGACGGATCTTTGGCGTCAGAAATTTGGGTCGGCCGAGCAGAGACTGAATGCCATGCAAGTTACATTCGAAGAGCAAAAAGAACTGTGGGACAAACGCGAACAGGAACGTCTCAACCTCGAAAAAGTTAAGCAATCGCTTGAGCAGGGGCTCCAGCAGACGCGGGACATGTACCGCGCGCTTGAGGAAAAATCACGTCAAGAACGGGTCGCACTGGAAGACAAGCTTGTGTTGGGAGAGAGTGAGGCGAAAGATTGGCGTTCGAAATACGATCAGCTCGAGGAAAAATTGCATTTGGCGGAGCAAAATAATCAGCGCGTGGAAGAGTTGCTGATCCAGCGTGAGCAGGAAGCCGTGAGATTGCAAGGTCTGTGTCAGGAGTCGAAAGATCAGGTTCGAGATCTGGAAATTGCGCTCCAGCAAGAGAAATCCGCGGGGGAAGCTCTGAACGGCCAAAAAGAGGAATTGGAAAAGGCGAAGGATATCGTGGAGCAGGCCCTTCAGGAATTCCGCATGCGGTATGACGAAGCGCGTAAAGAAGTGCGGGATTTGCAGCTGCAAATGAAAGAAAGCGCGGACAACGCGGAACGCGAGCTGATTCAATGGCGGAATGACTTTGAGAAGCTCGAAGAAAATCACCGCAATCTGAATCAGGAAAAAAACCTTTTGGAAGAGCGCGTGCAGGAACAGGCGCAGCGCATCCATTCCTGGACGGAGAAATATCAAGAGCTGGAAAACCGGCAAAAGGCCCTCCAATCGTCTCATGACCATCAACGGATGTTGCTGGATCAGGGCGCCAGAGAACGCGAGGAACTGCAAGAAATCAAAATGGCCTTACAAAAACAGCTGAATCAGTCGCAGCAGACACTCGCGCAGGTTCAGGTGGATGCCCGGGAAGAAAAGAAAGGGCTGGAGAAGAAACTGAATGACGCGAATCTGGACATACAGCGTCAGGGGATTTTGTTGGAAGAATATTCGGGCAAAATTCAGGCGTTGGAGAAAAATCAGATGCGTCTTCTGCAGGAATTGGATGAGCGGTCTCAAAGGATTCAAGAATGGGAAGCGAAAAATCGGGAACTTGAAAAAACGTTCAGAGATCTTCATCAATCGCATGAAAGTCTTGAAAAAATGCTGCAGGTGAATTTGAAGCAGCTGGAATCGCGGGAACGTGAAATTGAGACAGCCCGGCGTCAAATACGCGATCTCAACTCGCAAATGGAGCAGCGCGAGATGATTTACCGCAAAACGCAGCTCGCCAATCAGCTTTCCGAAAAGGAATCGCGGTTGAAGGAGATCGTTAAGCTTCAACAGAAAATCGAGGCCGAGATCCGCGAAAGAGAAGAATCGCTTCAGAAGAGCTTGTCCGAGCAAGAAGCGATCGAACGAGAAATCGTGGAAGGCAAGCAGGCGCAGCGGCATTATATCGAGCAGCAAGTGAAAAAGGAAAAGACCACGACGCGCGTCAAAGTCGCGCGAGGGCACCAGGACGCTTCGGTCCCGGCCCCGCTCGAGCAGGAAAGCGGCTGATTGCATGATCGAGCTGGTTTTAAATAAAATCAAGGTCGATGAGACGCGCAATGAGCAGGTCATTATATTCCGGGAGAAGGATGGGACGCGTTATTTGCCGGTCGTGATCGGCATCGCGGAAGTCAATGCGATCAAAATGAAATTAAGCGGGATCAAGCCGCCCCGGCCGCTCACGCATGATTTGCTGCTCCAAACCATTCAGCAATTGGGCGCCAAACTGGACCGGGTTTTGATTGATAAACTGCAGAATAATACCTTTTTTGCCAAGCTGCGTCTCATGCGCGACGGCAAGGATGAAATTTTAATCGATGCAAGACCGTCGGATAGTGTCGCGCTTGCCCTGCGGGCGGAAGTCCCCGTGTTTGTGACGGAAGAAATCATGGGCGAAGCCGGCGTCTCAGAAATTTAAAATTTACCGCTTAATATCTTAAAACATACGGAGTGCCATTCATGAAGTCGTACGATGTTCTTATCATAGGCGGAGGCGGCGCGGGTTTGACAGCCGCCATTTACGCTTCCCGCGCCAATCTGGCAACGCTGCTGCTTGAAAAATTAACCCCCGGCGGTCAAATTGCGCTCACGGACGTGGTGGAAAATTATCCGGGTTTTCCGAAAGGGATCACCGGGCCTGAAATTTCGCAATTCATGGAAGAGCAGGCCAAGCGTTACGGAACGGAAGTTGTTTACCAGGAAGTTCAATCCGTCGCGAAGGAGAACGGAACTTTTAAAATTCAGTGCGCCTCTGAACAATATCAAGCCAAGGCCGTGATTCTCGCCTCAGGCGCTTCTTTCCGCATGCTGAACATTCCCAAGGAGAAAGAACTGACCGGAAAAGGCGTGTCTTATTGCGCGACTTGCGACGGCGCGTTCTTCAAGCAGAAAGAAATCGTGGTGGTTGGGGGAGGAGACTCCGCCCTCCAGGAAGGTTTGTTTTTGACCCGCTTTGCGACCAAGGTGAGCGTGGTGCATCGCCGCGATAAGTTGCGCGCCAGCCCCATTCTACAGGACCGTGCCAAGAATCATCAGAAAATCCAATTCATTTGGGACACCGTGCTTGAGAAAATCACAGGTGAAAAAAAGGTGGAAGGCGTCGTCTTAAAGAATGTAAAAACGAATCAGGCGCAAGATTTCAAAACAGACGGTGTTTTTATTTTTATCGGGCATGATCCGAACTCATCTTTTCTGAAGGGATTTGTCGAATTGGATGAAAAGGGTTATGTCAAAACAAACGGTTCGACGGCGACCTCGGTGCCCGGCGTTTTCGCGGCGGGGGAAATTCGCGCCGGCGCGGTAAAACAGCTCGTGTCCGCCTGCGGCGAAGGTTGCGAAGCGGCGCTTGCGGCGCAGGAATATATTGAACATCTATGAACGCAAGGGGAGCCTTTGCGATCCTTTGCGTGTTGTCCGCCTGCCTGATCGCGGGTTGTTCGGAGCGGAGGAATCAAGCTCCAGATTTTACGTTGAGTTCGGTTGAAGATCAGCAATCGCAAGTCACGCTGTCTGATCTCACGCGTGAAAAATCGGTTTTGCTTGTTTTCTGGGCGACCTGGTGTCCTTCCTGCATCGAGGAAATTCCCATTTTAAACGCGTGGCAGGAACAATACGCGGAGCGGGGATTGCAGGTTTTGGCCGTCAATGTTCAGGAGCCGCGCCATCATGTGCTTGAGTTTCAAAAGATGATGCCTCTGAATTACCCTTCGCTTTTGGATGCGGACGGTGAAGTGGCTTCCCGATACAATTTGATGGCACTTCCGTCGTCCGTTTTGCTTGCCAAAGGGGGAGAAATTCTTTATTATGGCTTCGGTTTACCGGAGCGCATCGAACGTTTTTTCGCGACGGATACCAAAGCCGGAGCGCCGAAAGGAGAACTGATTTCATGAAACCAGACCGAGAAGGAGATTTTGACCAGAACATGAATCAATTGATTCACTTGTTGAGGAAAATCCTATCGAGTCATCCGCAAGTCGCCCAAATGCCGGAAATCCAGTCCCTTTTCAAGAACCAAGGCATCAATCTGAATCTCTTTTTTACGTTCTTACCCATGAGTCCCGATGATCTCGATGAACTTGAAGAGATCTATGAACGGTATTTTTTGGACAACGACAAGAGGTCCGAAGATTTAACGTCCGACCTTAGCCCTGCCGACCTTGAATTTTTAAAGAAAAACGGTATCCGGTTTTAAGGCGCCGTTCATCGTCACACGCCCTCGGAATGAATATAATGCGGAGCACCACCGTCTAAGCTTCCAAACCATGAACTTATCCATGAAGCGATCCCTAATACATGCGTTCCGGTTCACCGTTATGCTGATGATTTTATGCCTTCAGCACGTTTCCGCCGAGGCAAAAACAATGGACTATGCCACCTGGGATCAATTTTTGAAACAGTTCGTCAACGCGGAAGGTCAAGTCGATTACCGCGCCGTTCAGGCGAATCCGGAACTGCTTCATAAATTTCAAGCCGAATTGCGGGACGACGGCACAACTTTTCTGTATCAAGACTCTTCGCGCGAAGAGAAACTCGCTTTTTGGCTGAACGCCTACCACTTCGGTGTCATCCGTTTGATTCATGAGCATTATCCGCTGCGCAGCATCCATGACATTCCGGGCGCTTGGGATCTGCCGATCGTTGAAATCGGGCGGGAGGCTTACAGTCTCAATCAAATCCGGGACCGCCAATTGCTGCAGGTTTACCGGGATGAGAAAATTCATCTGGCGCTGGCGTGCGGCGCAGAAAGCTGCCCCTCGTTCCGCCAAGAGGCCTTCGTGGGAGGCCGCGTCGAAGGACAGCTCTTTTTGGCAACGCGGGAATTCGTGAACAACCCGGACTACGTGAAAATTATTCCGGGAGAAAAAAAGATTTGGCTCTCCCGCATTTTCAAATGGTATGCCTCGGACTTTAAACTTGATTTCGGTTCCTCGGAAGATATATTGAACTTCTCTCCGGAGGAGGCGGCGGTGCTGTCTTTCATCGTGCATTATTTGGAAGATCTCTCCAAAATCGAGTATCTGGAAGAGGGAAAATTCAAAATTCAATATATGCCTTTCGAATGGCGTCTCAACGAAGCGATGCCGGTATCCGCAGCTTAGAGGATGAAGAAGAAATTAAGAGTTATTTGTCTGCAGATCAATGCAGGCGCTTCCGTGGAACGCAATCTGATTAAAATCGAAGCATGGGTGCGCCGCGCGCTGCGCCGGAAACCCAATTTAATTGCTTTGCCTGAAATGTTCGGTTACCGCGGATCCGCGAAAGACCTGCCGTCGGCAGCCGGACAAACGGCGCGCATCCTCAAATTATTCCAAGACACCGCCCGCAAAAATAAAACAGCCATCCTGCTCGGCAGTTTGCCGGAACCTTCCCGTTTTAAAAATCGCTTTTACAATACCTCTTATCTGATCTCGGAAAAAGGGCGGCTTGCGGCCAAATACCGCAAAATCCATTTGTTCGATATTTTTTTAAGGGGAAAGGTATCCGCTCAGGAATCCCGGCATATCGTCGCGGGGAGCCGCGCGGTGCAAGGGCGTTTGTTCGGTGTCCCGGCGGGTTTGACGGTCTGTTATGATTTAAGGTTTCCGGAATTATTCCGCCTTTTGGTTGAGAGAGGTTCCCGCGTGATTTTTGTGCCTTCGAATTTTACGGCGACGACCGGCAAAGCGCACTGGGAATTGCTCCTGCGTGCCCGCGCCGTGGAAAATCAAATCTATATTGTGGCGCCGGCGCAAGTCGGCGTGCATCCGGCGAGCCGCATCCGCAGTTTTGGCACCAGTTTGATCGTCGATCCATGGGGTCAGGTTATCGGCCGCGGCAGCCGCAGCCGGGAGGGCATGGTCTCAGCTACGCTGGATTTGTCCTTACAAAAGAGACTGCGTAAGCAGTTCCCCGTTCTGAGCCATCGCCGTATTTAATATAGTTTAGTATAACTTGTTTCCTGATAAGGGGATAAGCCGTCCGTAAAAGGTATTGACACCCCGCCGCTTTTTCCATAAGATATGCTCCCATTTCAAGTTAGGAGATTTCCAGATGTCAACCACGTACGCCATTATTGAGACCGGATCAAAGCAATACCGCGTTGAACCCAATGCGGTGATTGAGGTCGAGAAAATCGCCGTTCCCGAAAAGCGCAAAACGGTGTCTTTGGACAAGGTCCTGCTCGTTCACGACGGAACCAAAGCGCATGTCGGCACGCCGGTGCTCAAAGGGGCGAGCGTCGTTTGCGATTATTTGGGTGAGACGCGCGGACCCAAGGTGATTTCATTTAAATTCCGCCGCCGCAAGGCTTCCAAAGCGAGCCGGGGTCATCGGCAGAATCTGACACGGTTACTGGTCAAAGACATCAAATTAGCGGGTTAGCCGCACGTTTAATTAAGGACGATTCATCATGGCACATACAAAGAGTCAAGGAAGTACAACAAACGGGCGTGATTCCAATGCCAAAAGGCTGGGGGTAAAAGCTTTTGGAGGAGAACTCGTGCGGGCCGGCAGCATTATCGTTCGGCAAAGAGGAAACCGCTTCCGGCCTGGATTTAACGTTGGCAGGGGAAATGATTTTACCTTATTCGCGAAGTGCGACGGACACGTGGAGTTTCGGTCAAATCGGACCATACACATTATTCCTGTACCGGCACGATAATTGTTCAAAACAGTCCAAAGAGGGCTAAAAAGATGCGGTATAAATCTTTTTAGCCTTCTTTTTTTTTCATATGCTCATCGATAAAGTTCATGTGTTAGTTCAAGCGGGAGACGGCGGAAACGGCTGCGAAAGCTACTTCAACCGGACGGACAAGAAATTTGTCCCGAACGGCGGAGACGGCGGCAAGGGCGGCAGCGTGATTTTCAGGTCTTCCACAAACGCGCCCTCGCTGGCCACTTTCAGATCCAAACAGCATCTGATCGCGGAATCCGGCGGGCATGGCGGCAGCACGCATAAGCGCGGCCGCAACGGCAAGGATTTAATCGTGGTAGTTCCGGTCGGAACGCGCATTTACGACCGCAAGCGAAAATTCCTTATCCGGGATTTAAAAGAGGATCAAATGGAAGTGACCGTCCTTGAAGGAGGCAAACCGGGCGTCGGTAACCACGGCGGCAAGGACGCCACGCCGGGCGAAAAAGGCGCTGCCTTGGATCTTGATATCCATTTCAGAATTCCCGCGGAAATTTTCATGGTGGGGCTGCCCAATTCCGGCAAATCCGCACTGTTGAATAAGCTGACGCGGTCGCATGCCGCCGAAAGGCATTATCCGTTCGCGACGAAGTCTCCCGAAATCGGAGTGTTTGAGACTTCACATTTTGAACAGCGGACGTTGTGCGAATTGCCGTCCGTCTACCGCGGGTCGCATGAAGGCCGGGGAGCCGGTTCCGATTTTTTAAGGCATCTGGAAAATGCTAAATTGATTTTGTATATTGTGGATCCGGTTTCCGAATTCGTTTCATCCTTGAGTGAGGGCATGACGGTTTTAAAACATGAAATTTCACTGATCGATGAAAACTACCTCCGCATTCCGTCGGCGGTTGCGGTGACGAAAATGGATTTACCCGATTCCGAAAAGCGGGTGAAGCAGGAGAAATTCGAACCCGGTATGCCGTGTTATTATTTATCCGTTCACTCCGGGAAAGGGATGCCGGAATTCATGCGGTTTTTGGAAGAAAAAAAGGAGAACCCTCCCCATGCTTGAAAAACTCAAAAATCCGCGCCGCATCGTGATAAAAGTCGGTTCCAGCATTCTCACAACCGACGAGGGGCAGTTTTCGTCTCGCAGCATGGAACGCATCGGTGAGGAAGTGCTGAGACTGCGGCGCGAGGGTAAGGAAGTGGTGCTGGTCAGCTCGGGCGCGATCGCTCTCGGGATGCAGGTTCAGGGTTTAAAAATGCGGCCGAGGGAAATGAGCCGGCTGCAGGCCTGTGCCGCGATCGGGCAGGGCAAGCTGATGCATGCCTACGAACAATTTTTTTCAAAGCACGGACTGCATACGGCGCAGATCTTGCTGACGCGGGACGGTCTTGAGGACCGCGGCCGTTTTTTGAAGGCGCGCCGCACGCTCGAAGAGTTGCTAAAAATGAAGGTGCTTCCGATTGTCAACGAAAATGACACCGTAGCCACGGATGAAATCGGATTCGGCGACAATGACGTCTTATCCGCTCAATTGGCGCATTTGATTCATAGCGACCTTTTGGTGATCCTTTCCGATGTCGACGGTTTTTTTCTCAAGGACGGCACACGGGTCCGGGAAGTGGCCGCGATCGAGGAAATTGACAATCAATTGACGCGTCATTTGCGGGACGCTGCGAAACAAAAAACAGTGGGCGGTATGAAAGCTAAATTAAATGCCGCCCGGTTTTCCATGCGTCTGGGCGTTCCTTTGTTGATGATCAACGGTCATGAAGACGGCGCGCTGCGAAGGTTTTTAGAGGGGGAAGATCTCGGAACGGTTTTTCATCCCGGAGCGCAATCGAAAAGCGCGCGTAAAAAATGGATCGCCTTTTCGGCCGCCCGCAAAGGCGCGATTGTCACCGACGACGGGGCCTACCGGGCTTTACAGCAAGGCAGCCGGAGCTTGCTTGCGCGCGGTATTCTTAAGACGCGCGGCGCGTTCAGCCGGGGCGATGTCGTGGAGCTTGAAACGGAAGGCGGACAAATATTCGGACGCGGTGTCGCGCGTTATTCCGATAAGGAAATCTCTAAAATCGCCGGCAAGAAATCGACCGAGATCCAGGCGATTTTGGGTTATAAACATCAAGACGAAGTGATCCATTGCAATGATCTTGTGATCTGGAGATAGGAGTTGAGCATGGGTACACAGCGGAATTTTTTCGGGAAAAAGAAATTGAATGTGATGCTGCATGCAACGGGGGATGCGGCTGCCGTGATGCAGCAATTGCCGGCGGATAAGAAAAAGAAAATCCTGCTTCAGGCTGCCGCTTTGCTTGAACGCAAAAAACAATTTCTTGCGAAGGAAAATAAAAAAGATCTTTCGCTGGCAAAGAAGATGGGACTTTCCGCCGCGATGGTGGACCGGCTGACCTTGACGCCGGAACGCATCACGGGGATGGCGGAAGGCGTGCGGGCCGTTGCGGGGTTGAAGGACCCCATCGGACGCGTTCAAGCGCGCTGGCGCAGGCCGAACGGATTAAAGATATCCCGCGTATCCGTACCGATCGGCGTCATCTTAATCATTTATGAATCCCGTCCGAATGTCACGGTTGAATGCGCGTCGCTATGCATCAAAAGCGGTAATGCGGTCATCTTGCGCGGGGGCCGTGAAGCCTATCACTCCAACCGGGCTTTAGTCTCCATTTTTAAGGAAGTGCTGAAGAAAAACCGCTTGCCTCAATCGATTGTGAGCTTCGTGGAAACAACCGACCATGCGGCCGTGGATTATTTGTTGAAACGGGATCAAGATATTCACCTGGTCATTCCGCGCGGCGGGGAAGCCCTCATCCGCAAAGTCGCGGCCATGTCGCATATTCCGGTGATCAAACATTATCAGGGCATTTGCCACGTGTACGTCGATCGCAAGGCCGATTTAAAGAAGGCGGCCGCGATCGCATTCAATGCCAAGGTTCAGCGGCCGGGTGTTTGCAACGCCATGGAAACCCTGCTGGTGCACCGCGCGATCGCCCCGAAGTTTCTGCCGGTGATCGGCAGTGAGCTGCGCAAGGCCGGCTGTGAAATCCGCGGCGACAAGACCACCAAACGGATCCTCTCGTGGGTACGCGCCGCGAAGCCGAGTGATTTCGGGCACGAATATTTAGACAAGATCCTGGCCGTGAAGGTGGTCCCGGATTTACAAGCGGCGATGAATCACATCCGGACTTTCGGATCCGCGCACACGGATGCCATCGTGACCGAAGACCGGCGCGCCGCGCGCATCTTTAAAGAAACGGTGGATTCCTCCTCCGTCATGGTGAATGCATCCACGCGTTTTTCCGACGGTTTTGAATTCGGTTTCGGTGCCGAAATCGGCATTTCCACCGATAAAATTCATGCGCGGGGACCGATGGGGCTTGAAGGTCTGACTTCTTACAAATACGTGGTTGAAGGCAGCGGACAAATCCGTTCATGAAAATCGGCCTGTTGGGCGGAACCTTCGATCCGATTCATGACGGGCATTTGGAATTAGCCCGGACGGCTCGAAAGCAATTCGGGCTGGAAAAGGTTATTTTTATCCCGGCGCGCATCCCGCCGCACAAGACGAGCCGGGCGGACATCACGCCGGCCGAACACCGGTTCAACATGGTGAAGCTCGCCGTTCAATCGGAGCCCGCATTTGAGGTTTCACGCGCGGAGCTGGACCGATCCGATCTTTCCTACACGGTGGAAACGCTGCGGCAGATGAAAAAACGATACCCGAAAGATGAACTGTATCTGATCCTCGGCGCCGATTCTCTGAAGGAAATTCCGGCCTGGAAGGAGCCCGCGGAGATCAAGCGTCTTGCCGCACTGCTGGTGGCGGGCCGCGAGGGCGTTCCGATGGAGGGTACGGACTGCCGGAAAATCGAGATGCCCGTCAATCCGGTTTCTTCTTCAGCCATCCGGCAGGCCGCCAAACAAGGCAAGAGCCTGCGCGGCCGCGTGCCGGAGGCCGTTGCAACATACATACAACAACAAGGTCTTTATCGCTGACGCATGGAACTCGCGGTTGATATTCTTATTTTGATCGGGCTTTTCGCGGCTTCCGGCTTTTTTTCCAGCACGGAGACGGCGCTTTTTTCTCTCACCAAAATCGAGCAGCGCCGCATTCAGGAAGGACACCCCAAATTGGCCCGGTGGGTGATCTATCATCTCGACCGCACTCGCCGAACGCTGATTTCCGTTCTTACCGGCAATTTGCTTGTCAACACCTTTGCGGCTTCCATGATCACCTTGATGGCCCTGAAGTATTTCGGGCCGCAAGGTGTGGGCCCTACCATGATCGTATTTACCGTGTGCATCATTCTTTTTGCGGAAATTATCCCGAAAGTGATCGCCGTTCGGTTTAACGAAAGTCTCTCTGTGTGGTTCGCCTTTCCTCTTCACGTCTTTGCCCTGGCCATTTTTCCGTTCCGGCGAGTCACCCGTTTAATCACCGATTGGATCCTTGCTTTTTTGATCTGGGAAAAAAAAGAGCACCCGGACATTATCTCCGAACAGGAGCTCAAAACCTTCGTCAAAATCGGCGAAGAGGAAGGGGTTTTGGACCGCGAAGAGCGTCAGATGATCAACAAACTTTTTGATTTGGGCCAGCGGCCGGCAAAAGCCATCATGACACCCCGGACGGAAGTCAAAGCGCTCGATATTCTGGAATCCAAGGAAGAGCATGTCCGTATCATGAAGCAATATCATTATTCCCATTTTCCGGTATATCAGGAATCGCTCGATCATGTATTAGGTGTTGTCACCGTTCAAGATTACATGCTGAGTGACAAAGACGATCTGAAAAACCTCCTGCGCGAGCCGCTGTATGTGCCGGCCAGCAAGCGGATCGACGAATTACTCGAGGAGTTTCGCCGAAAACAGCACCATTTTGCCGTCTGCGTCGATGAATTCGGCGGGACGGCGGGTATTGTGACGCTGGAAGACATCCTGGAAGAAATTTTCGGGGAATATTACGACGAATATGCCAAAGTCGAACACCCCATCCGTCCCCATGGTTTCAACGAGTTTATTGTCGAGGCTAAAATCCCGCTTGACGATTTTAATCGCTATTTCCATTCCAACTTGACCGCAAGGGAATCGACCACCTTAGGGGGTTTCATCCTCGAGCAATTGGGCGAAGTACCGCAAAAGGGAAAAGTGCTGAAAATCAACCGCTTGGAGTTTCACATCCATGACGTGGTGCGCCACCGCATTCATAACGTGATCGTAAGGCGGTTGTCATGATTTATCTGGTGCTTATTTTCTTTGCTTGTTTGGTGCTCTCGGCATTTTTTTCGGGAGCCGAGATGGCGTTTGTATCCAGCAATAAGGTCAAATTGCGGGAGAGGGCGGATCAAGGCGACCCCTCGGCCAAAAGAGCCGTTCAACTCCATGAGAAACCTCAGATTTTTTTGACCGCAAATTTGATTGGGAACAATATTGCCAACGTGACGGCCGCAGCCATTTTGACCTACATTCTGGACCGGCAGTTCCGCATCGGCAGCGAATGGATCGTAACCGCCATTGTCGTCCCCCTCTTTTTGATCTTTGCCGAATTGATACCGAAGGATCTCTGCCGCATGCATGCGCAGCAATTCATTCTCCGTTTCAGTTTTCTGCTCAGGCAGTTTTCCCTGCTGTTTTACTTCCCGACGCTGCTGCTGATGCAGGTCGTGAAAATCATTCTCGGGCCGCTCGGCATCATCAAGAACCGCAGCATTTTCGTGAGCGAGCAGGAATTCCGGTCCTTGATCGATGAAAGCACGAAAGACGGTGTCGTCACACAGGAAGAGAAAAGGATGATCGATACGATTCTCGATTTTGAAAAAATCCGGGTCGATGCGGTGATGATCCCGGCGGCGAAGGCGCCGAAGGTGAGCATCACGGATTCGGTCAGCCAAGTCAAAGATATCGCGCGCAAAACGCATACGAAGATGGTATTGGTTTATGAAGAAATCCCATCACTGATTGTGGGTATGGTTTATGTGTTCGATATTCTGTTTGAAGAAAATGAAAAAGCCGGTTTAAAAAATTATCTGCGCTCTCCTGTTTTCTTACCCAAATCCACCTCGATTGAAAAGGCGTTTTTGACCCTGCAGGAAAAACGGCAATCCTATGCGGTCGTCACCGACGATCGCGGAGAGGTGATCGGGGTTGTCCCGATCGAGAGATTATTGGTGGTATGACGGTGAGGCGGAATTTACGGATCAGGATAGGTATTGGGGGAGTTCTTGCGGTCATCATGGCGTTGACGGCGGGACAGGCCCGGGCATACACCGAAGAAATCGCCGCCCCGCGCGTTGAAGTGTTTCAGGCCGCGCAGCAAGTATTCGAGCCGGAGGGTGTCCGCAATGCGGGTTCCTCGCAATCTTGGGTGGAGAGCCGTTGGATCGAAGATGCGGTCACCCGCGAAAGAAAACTTTTATTCATCAAAAAGACGCTCAAAAAAAACATGGCCCGGCGTTTCCGCATGAAAATTGAATTGGCGGATAAAGAGGACCGCACGCAGGTAAAGATCAGCGGTAAATTTCAAGAACGCCCCCTCGAAAGCCGCCCACAGGCGCCTTGGAGAAACGTCAAACGCACGCCCGAGGAATACAGCATTGAAAGGGATTATTTTTTCAAGATCCTGAGACAAATCGAAATCAACCGCGCTTTGGGGACCGACAAACCGCCCGTCGAAACCCCTTCCGCTTAAATTTGCGCTGTCTTTTCACCCCGCATATCTTTCCTTAAAGTATTTTAACGTCTTGGCCGTTACATGAGGACGGAGATTACCGGTGCCAGGGTCTGTCCGATTATGGAGGCAGGCTCGAGGTGATTTCTGTTTGGACTTTCTTTAGCGGCGGAGTCCCGTTGCGCCTTGAATCTAGGGGCGACGCAGACTCCTCAATCTGCAAAGACCTGTAGATTTTTTGCGGCTTAATAAATTTTGTATCGAGGTCTGAAGGATTGAAAGAAAGTTCAAATTGAGGAGGCACCGCGTTTGCGAGTCATAGCCGTTGCGAACCAGAAGGGCGGTTGCGGCAAGACCACAACAAGCATCAATTTTGCAGCGTGTCTCGCTTTCCTCAGTAAAAAAATACTTTTAATAGATCTTGATCCACAAGGGCATTCCACTTGCGGTCTGGGCATCAAGGCCGAAGACCTGCGCTACACGTTATACGATCTGCTCAGCCCGACCCTCGATAAAAAACCCGATCTGAATGATGTTCTGGTGGAAATCAATTCAAATCTTTTCTTGCTGCCTTCCTTTGTCAATTTGAGCGCCGTCGAGGAGGAGCTCGCGCATATCCCCGAACGGGACAAGCGGCTGAAGCACCTGATCGATTGGTATGTGCGTTCCGAATATGCCTTTGATTACATTATTATGGACTGTCCGCCGAATCTCGGCGTTTTAACATTCAATGCGTTGGATGCGGCCGAGGAAGTCATCATCCCGATCGAGCCGTCCTTTTTTTCGCTGCACGGCCTGGCCAAGATTTCGGAAACGCTGAATCAAGTCGGGCAACGCCGCGGTGCGGGCTTGGAGGTGCGCGCCCTCCTTTCGATTTTCGATTCCCGGACGCGCTTTGCGAAGGACATTTACGATGAAGTCAAAGAGCATTTTGAAAACCGTGTCTTTAAATCCATCATTCACGAAAGCGTGATCCTTAAAGAGGCCGCCGGCGCCGGCCAAAGCATCGTCCAATACGATCCGCAGTCATCCGCTTTCCAGGATTTTTTCCGCCTGGCCGTCGAGTATCTCGAAAAAGAATGGGAACGCCAGCTCCCGAGGTGGGAACTCGGATGGCAAAATTATATTTGCAACAAATACGGACCGCGGCGCGTGATCGGCGGCGTCTTATTTCAGTTTTTGGCTGAGAAGGCGCGAGCCGTCGAGATCGCCGGCGATTTCAATAATTGGGTGCCCGAATCTTTGTGGTTCCGGGAAGAGGAAGGGATTTGGCAGAAAATCGTGCCGGTTTCCGAGGGGGCCTACCGCTACAAATTTATCGTGGACGGGGAATGGCAAATGGACCCCTATCATCAGGACCGCAAAGAAAACGCTTACGGCAGTTATGATTCTTTCCTTAATTTGAATGCGGGGTAATTGATGAATCAGGATTTCAAAAAACTGAAGCGCGGATTGAAAGATCTTTCACCTTTGTTTCAGGCGGCCGAAATCGTTCAGAAACAGGTTCTGGCGCCCGCGTATGAACCTGAAACGGTAACGCCCCCGCCGGACTGGGCGCATGACTATTCGCTCGTGACCTGCAGCATTTTTTACCCGCATGCCACCGGCGCGGCTGCGCGCCGGTTGAACGCCCATTTCCGCACCCGCTTGTCGACTGAAAGCAGAACTTGTTCGGTCATATCCATCCGAACCGACCGCGAACAAGCGGATGCCGGTCCGGCGCAAACGGAAGCCGGAGCGGAAGGCGCGCGAACGCGCCATTTCACGCTGAGCTGGGAGCAATTTGTCTCCGCCTGCGCGCGGCCATTGAATCCGAAGGGCGGGGGTTTCGCCTCCGGATCTGATGTTCTCTTATTTGATTTTTCCTATCCGGCCGTTCCCGATGCGGAAAAGATCCTTCCCTTGGTGGATAAATGGGTGCTGATCACGATGCCGACGCTCGATAGCGTTACCGAATCTTACCGCTTGATCAAAGAGTCGCGCAGGTGCCGCGCCGACAGCGATTATTATATGGTCTTCGACTCCGCGGAAGGATACCGTCACGGTGAAGAACTGTACGACAAACTGAGCGTCATGGTCGAGAAGAAGCTGGGAGTTCAGCTGAATTGGATGGGAAGCTTGGACGCGCCTTCGGCATCCGTGCCCTTCGGCGGCACCTTCGACCCGCAATATTTGTTTATAGACAGCATGGCGCGTACGCTCACGCCCGAAAAATGCTCCATGGCTCAGTGGGCGCGGACTTTTTCCGGGCTTCAACCGGCGGTGGCTTGATGGCCTTGTCTCGAACGGATAACCCGGAAGGGATCAGCGCATCGGAATTGCGCACGCGCGTATTTGAAAAATTGACGGCTTCGCAGCAAGGGTATTTTCCCAACGAGACCTTCGTGAGAAGTTTCCCGGTCGACGATCAGGCTTTATTGATCAGGGCTTCGGACAGCGCGTGCCTTTGGGTCAAAATGCTCACCGAACCTCTGACGCATGCGGGTTTGGACGCGCTGCGGGATGAGTGCCGGCGGGTGCGCCATTGGACCGAAGATCAGCGCATCCCCAACGCCTATTTCAAATATTTCGTTTTTTTTCCTTCCATGAACAAAGGGGTCAGGGAATCTTTCGACCTGTTTTCATCCTGTTGGAATTTTTTTGAATTCACCATCCTTGAAGATAACGGAAATTCCCGCTTCGACTGCAGAGAATATAAAGGGAAGGCGGTCTCGCAATCATCCACCCGCGCCGCTTCCGAGAAGCCTGAAAAAACGGAATTCCGGCCTGACCCGGCCCTGAAGTCATCCCGTCTGAACCGCTCCGAACTGAACGATTTGCTCGAGATCATCCTGTCACTAAAAAACCGTTAACCGCTTGCCCCGTGTGATACACTATTCCTTCGGTCTTAAACTCAAAGGCCGCACACTATGCATGAAGGACATACTATGGGGAAGGTAAGCGATTCGATCGAAGTTCTTAAAAAGGCGCAGGCCTTGGACGGCGAAATTTACGCCGCCGACGGGGAGCTGATGGCCATTCCCGAAGAGCGGCAGCGTCTCAAAGCGGAACTTGAAGCGGAAAAGGCCCGTCTGCATGACCTTGAAAACAGCCTGAAAAAATTACAGCTGACCCAGAAAGAAAAAGAGGGCAGCTTGTCCGAAAAAGAAAATCAAATCAAAAAGCTGGACGGCCAGCTCGGCATGGTCAAAACCAACAAGGAATACAGCGCCCTGCAGCAGGAAATCGCGTCCTTGAAGGCCGACAATTCGCTTCTCGAAGAAGAAATTTTAAAGTTCCTGGATGAAGTGGAGGCGGCCCACGCGGAAGTCCGCAAGGAAAATGAACGGCTGAAGCAATGCGAAAAGGAGTTTCAGACGCGCGAAAGCGAATTGACCGCCAAAGAAAAATCCCTCAAACAAAATGTTGATAAACTCAAGCAAGAAAGAGACGCCATCGTTCAAGGGTTGGAGCGGGACGTGCGCGACCTGTATGAGCGGATCGTCGCGAAAAAGCACGGCCTTGCCTTGATTAAAATGAACGGTGAAGTATGCGGCGCCTGCCAGATTCAGCTCCGGCCGCAAATCGTCAATGAAGTGATGCTCGGAGAACATTTGGTGGTTTGCGAAAACTGCTCCCGCATCTTGTATTACGAAGTCTGATCGCAGCTGTCCTGTAATGCCCCGGCCTGCCCTTCTGAGGCCGATCCTCCAATAACGTCCAATTCTATTTTCAAGCACGCTAGCAGTCTATTTCCTTCTGGAAACCC
>JBFHCO010000010.1:0-25903 GCA_041585205.1 Candidatus Omnitrophota bacterium
CCAGTTCAATTTGATTATTACGGAGCCAGAACCTTAGGTTCGATATTTGAGGGCATTGATGGTACGGCGGAAATCAAATTGGGTGAGGATTGGTCCTTCCGAATGAAAGGCAATGTGCGGGGAATGGGTCTCGAGGACTTAGCGCTTTTCAATCCCGCTCAACTTGCCGGATCTAGCGGTAAATTGTCCGGAGATATCACATTGACCTCCGATGCGCGTCAAGATCCCGCATTCGGACTGAGACTTCGCGTCGAACGCCCCGGAGGGAATCTTCAAGCGCGTTTTTTCGACGCTTTGTTGCCTTATCTCCCTCAAGCGCCGAACCGCACGCAGGTAGAAAAGATTACTGCGCGGGCCCGGTTTGTGGCCTATCGCGAGGCCGCTTTGACCATGGAGCTCTTGGAATCTGACCGTATAAAAGTATTTCTCCATATCATTGTTCCGGAGTACAATCTCGTCTTAAACCTGAACCTGGAGATCCGCGTAGACGAAAAAAATGCGTTTTCTCAACTCGCGGCGCTTTTAGGTCTCTTTGAGGTAACCCTTTCATGAAAATACAACGCTTCTGCTTATTGTTGATTCTCGCACTTACCTGCGCCGGATGCACGGTAAAAGCCGTGGGAGATCCGGAACGGCCCATAACCATCAACGCCAATGTGGTGGTGGATATTCGCGGATTGAAAAATACGGCAACCAACATTGAAGATATGGTTGCGAAGGGAGCTTGACCATGAAATTGCGCTATTTAATGATCTTTTTTTTACTCATGGCCGCATCACCTTATGCGGCTTTGGCTACTTCCTACGACATCAAAAATATGACGCCTGAAATAGAAAAAGCCTTATCGGGACGTCAGGCCAGGTATGCTCAGCTGAATCTATTTAAGTCTACCGGATGTCTCGGGGAAAACAATCTCGGGTTGGTCGAAGTTCTTGACAATCCAAGCGTTTGTCAACCGCCGGCTCTGGCTGAGAACAGAGATCGCATGGTCATTTACCGCGCGATTGCGGATCAAAATAATCTCGGAAGTGAAGGTTTAGCGCAAGTCCAAAATGTATTTGGCGAAGTACAGCGCGAGCGAGCTTCGTCCGGGGATCCGGTTCAACTCCCCTCGGGCGAGTGGATCAAGAAATAATTCCGGATCTTCAGGGCGTTGCCCCGGATCGCACGCTTTGATACATGTAAAGACAAGCGGCTGCAATTACTGCGTGCAAGACGTCACCCGTTCGGGTTAGTTCAAAAAAGGTTATGAGTGAACGCCACGCTGCGAATCCTCCCAGCGCAATAAGTCCATAAAATATTCCCGCTGACAGCAGGTACAGCCGGATTGATTTACTTCCATAAAATGCGGCGATGAGCGCCAGAATGCCCGTACCAAAATGCAACGCGTTTTGCTTCCGGTTCGCGATGAGAAGTATCGTCTCAGAGCTCTGATCACTGCTGAGAAATCCGATTATTCCAAAAGCCGACAGCGCCACTCCGAGAAAAATTAAAAAATTCCGCCCCACCCGTCATCCCTCTATTTGATCACACCCGGATGAGCCGCCACTTGATCCAATCGCTTTAATTCTTCGAGCAGCACATCTCTTAAAATACGTATCTCATCGTTGGGAAAACGAATAAAGATGATCTTCTCCTTGCCGTACGGCCTATACGTATGCAATTTGATGAATTTTTCGGCGGGTTCGTTCTTGTAGTTTTGCCGTAAATACTTACGCGCTTCCATCATCGCCTCATCCGCCCCGTACCACGAACCGTCATACTGAATTTCAAACTTTGCGTCACGGTACCGGTCCATCAAATAGATCAATTTCGAAAGCTCCGTGTCGCTTTTGCGCAATTGATACTGCTTAAACGCCTCTGAATCCCGAATCTCTAAAACATCCGCTGCACCGGCGGAACCGGCCAGCATGGCGGAAATTAAAATTGTGACGATAAACATCCCTATTTTTTTCATCATATGAACACATCCTTTTTTGTAGGTCGATTCAAACAACTCCGTGGTTGAGTGAGCCGGATAAAGAAAGAGGGATGATCCTCAATCAGTAACTACTTCGGGCCCGTATTGAGAATCACCCCTTCATGGCGTAGCCGCCATAGGTCTGTTTCTGCTTTATTTTTGAGGCTTGAATCGCTGTTGGTATTATACCTCATCGACTCATGGAATGTCTGCATGCTCATATTTATCGATATTTCTCATAACTTTTTTAGACAAAAATAGTTAGGATCGTGTTATACTATCTGGTCAAACATCAGTATTTTTCCGCATTTCCTTTGATTTCAACGGGTTAAATCATGGATCTAAAAAAATCTCTGGGTTATTTTTCCGAGAATGAGCCGCAGGATCGCTCCGAAAAGGTCATTCAGTATATCAACATGAAGCTCGCCTCTTTGGGATACCCCATTTACGGCCAGCCGAAAGATCCTGAATTTTTTGAAATGACCAAACCGCTGCTGATCAACTATCAGGAAAAAAACCGGCTTCTTTCCCATTATCTCTGCCCGGCCGACCGACGCATCCAATCGTTTCTCACCGATTATTTTAAAGACGTTCCGGAAAATAAAGGGGTTCGACTGCCGGCCAGGACCTTGATTTTAGACCGCCATGGCTTAGCTCGGATTATGTCGATTCCCCCCAATAAGGATCATTTTTCATCAGACATCATCCATTCGTATCGCATCCATCAAGGAGTTTTGCATAATCCGAAGCATGACCGACGCACCACGCAGGGCTCATTTCATATCGCCGAAGGAGGCCTGCCCATCCCCCAGGATAAACTGGCCGTACCCAAAGCGGTTTTTCTGAACCTGTTGCGTCATGCCTTAAATCCTCCCAAAGACATGCTCACGCTTCCTTTTACCGCGGCTCAAAAGGAAAAGGCTGAGCTGTTTATTTCCTTGCTGCTTCGTCCGACGGTGTGCCCTGAAATTCCCGGGATCTCCGCCGATAAAAGCATGGAGATCCGGTTCTTTGCACCGGGAAGTCTTGTGGGCAACTTAGACTTCGTAGAATCCATTTTTGGAAACGCCGGTGATCCTTTTCTGCCTGAAAATGACGCCGGGCTCGACATCGAACATTGGACCGGTCACACGGGTTGTGTGATCCTGGCACCGCACCTGATCCGGGTGAAGAAAAGAGAACTGGGCCTCCCCGCCTTTCAAGACGCCACGGAACGCCAGCGCAAAGACGGCATGTGCTGGAAATCCGAAGACGAGTTATATAACAACGGTGTCGCCTTCAAAGCCACCTGCCGCGATGAGCGCGGTGTGATGATCACATTGATTGCGGATAATTATTTCGGCTATTGCAAAAAAGAGGTAAAGACCCAAATCAGTTTTTCCGCGAATTTATACGGATTGAGCGAAGAAGAACACGCCGGCGGCGCCATCGCATTCCCCCGTTACGATGTCGGCGATGAATTTTACTTGGACGATAAATATTCTCAAAACGACGCCACGTTTGATGACGTCGTCCGTATGTACGGCGAATTGATGGATGTCAAGCCGGACGGTTTCGCGATCGATAAACGATATCGTGATATCGTGTATGTGCCCGAAAACGCCAAATTTAATTTGACGAACCAAACGGTAAGTTGGGCCAAAGACCATCATGATGTCAGCGTCAAGTTGCTGGCCTATCACACCTATGTGCTTCCATCCGGCTATCAAATTCACATGGAGAAGCTGGGAGAACCGTCCGTGTGGCGTCTGATCGGCACCGTCGCGGAGGGCACGCTCTGTCATAAGCCCTGCACCGTTTCCGGCGGCGGAAAATCAGAAATTTCAAAATCCATCAAAGACGCCATGTTGCAAGGCCCGGTATTTACTTCCGATTTTCACCAGGACATGGACCATGTGGCGCACATTCTGGAAAGAGATTTCAGCGACCGATTTCTAACCCCGTTCAAGGACAAGCGTCCGAGCCGCCCTATTTTAAGTTCCGAGCGTTCGCTGGGCTCGGTGATCAAACTTTTCACACCCTCCAATGAGTATACCGATGAATACAACACCTGGCTAAAATCGCTTCCCCATCACATCAAAGATCTTATTTATGTAGTCAAAAGGCACTACAAACCCGAATGGGGCAAGCAGTGGCGTGAACATTTTACGGTTGATTTCATAAACGGCCACTTGGGCCATGAATTAAAGTATGAAAACCGCAAACTGGTGGCTAATTACCTGCGCTTAGGCCGTGAACAGGACGGTTCTTGGCGCATCTACAAACTGCGGCAGGATTTCACGGCCGCCAAAAAAGTCCAGGCGGAAGATGACATCACGGCTTCCGTTGTCATGCCGGCCAAATCGCTTCGCTATCTCAATCCGCAATATCCGAATAAGAGCGTTAAATTGGTGCGCAATTGCGAGTACCGTTTGTTTCAACGGCCCGACGACGCGATTTACAGGGGTTATGACAAACAGGCCGAATCGGATCTGACCACACATAATTCATTTCTATCGAATTACGAACCTCTGACCAAAGAAATCGCAAAAGAACTGCTTGAAGATGCGGTCGATTTCGACAAGTACACGACGCCTGTGAAAGATTTAATCCGCCAGTACTACCATGAAGGTAAAACAACTTATTTCGCGGTCCCCTCACATCCGCGCATGATCAAGGGGAAACCGTCCAAAAATCCGCGCTATCTTCAAAATCGTCCCGACATCATGAATCACCGGGATACCTATTTGGCGGAAATCGGCACGCGTTTATTCAGACGGGTTCCGCTGAATGAAAAGGTGCTGTTTCCCGTAAATGCCGTGCTTCCGGGGCGCAGAATGAATCCGCCCGATAAAAAGGCAAAGATTCCGGCGCTAGCCGTCTATAATCCGATCCACTATCAAGAATTGCCGGAACTTTTCATGGATTTCATCTGCAGCGTGACCGGTAAATCGCCTTCGACGACCGGTTTCGGTTCCGAAGGCGCCCTTACCAAAGGACCCTTTAACGCGCTTTTACCCGTGGTCGATTTGAACAATACGCTGGTTTCTCTTATTTTGACGGGTTATGCCGGATTCGCGTCCGCGGCCGGATATATCGGGCCGAATTTTCGGTTTGATCACGATATCAGCCTGCTTATTCCGGAAATCTGGTGCCGCATGGCCATCCATGAACGGGATCCGCAATTTCTAATCAAGCACGGGTATTTCGAGAAAACCGGCGATTTTCTGCATCGGGGAAAAAAGGTTCAGGCAAGCATTTTGGGTTATCGTATTTCGCTGAAATTCGTGCATGCTTTTTTGGGGCGTATATTTAATAATCCCCACGCGGTTTTCAGCGAAGAAATGCTGAAACCGGAACTTCAGAATATGGATTTATTCGTGGAAGGCATTGAAAATCTGGTAACTACCCAAAAGCGCGTCGCGGAGAATTATTTTAACGATGGGAGCATCCATGCCGCATGCCCTCCTCTAAAAGCCCTTCTTCATATCATGATTCATCATGAGTATGAAGGAAAGGATCTCAATCACCCGGATATTCGCTCCCTCTTTACGCGTGAATCGGTTTTAGAAAGCGACTGGTATCAGGAACGGCTGAAAACGCAGCAGCAGAGACAAATCGCGCTTTGGAAAAGGCATGAAAAATATTTGCACAATTATCTCACAATCGCGGATTTTCCTGAACATGTGCAGCATTTGGATATCCGACAAAAAATGGAGCATATCCGCAAGCAAATCGATTGGGTAAGCTCTCAGGCGTATCTGGATTTCCTTCACGGAACGATAGGCGCAGATCCGTTTCGCGGTCAGATTTTGCAAGAAGCGGAATCCGCGCCATCGATGCTTGGCCGATCCTGAAAAGTACTCCGATTATTCAAAATTCAAATTTTTGGTATCCTCTTTGTTTCCAGTAGGTTACAGTATTTCCTATCAATCCATCCTAGATACCCTTTATGTAGATGAGCTGTCGTGCCGATATCTAAATGGCCGAATTACAGCCTAAAAAGGAGGGGTTTCAATGAAAAAATGTATCATCTGTAAAATCGCAGCATTGTTGGCGGGTATAGGTGCGCTGAACTGGCTGCTTGTGGCGTTGTTTAATTTTAATCTCGTCGCTACTGTGGCGGGAGATATGACGACACTTGCCAAAGTGATATATGTGGTAGTGGGTATCGCGGGCGCATTGGTGATTTATTCCGTTTTCGGCAAATGCCCCGGTTGTAAAACAGGCTGACGTATCATCACCGGCTTAAAGCGCGGCATTTTTGGCTGCGCTTTAAGCTGCCTTTGAAAAATTCTCCATCACCGATTTGTCAATTATCAAATCGTGGTATAACTTTCTCAAACTTATATCCAAAGCATAGGATCCTTCCGACTCACCGGTGTTCAGCGCAGATCGAATCTTGTCATAATGCTGCGTTCGGATCATGGTCGAAATATCATGGTGATTGAGCAGCAGCTCAGTCGCCAATGCCAGCGTTGCCTGCTTATCCGGAATCAGTAATTGATAAATCACACCCAGCAAAGACGCGCTTAATCTTCCACTTATGGTTTGCGATTGATCAGAGGGAAAGAGATTGATAACGGATTCGATCGCCTGCGTTGCATCCGTCGCTTGAATGGTTGTAATGACCAAATGCCCCGTTTCTGCCGCGCGTAAGGCTGACAGAACGGAATCCGGATCGCGTAATTCCCCGACCACAATCACATCCGGATCTTGACGCGTCGCATGCCGAAGGGCGTCGGAAAAAGACGCTGTATCGCTTCCAAGTTCCCTTTGTTTGATGATGCACTTCTTGGCTTGAAAGATATGCTCAATCGGGTCCTCAATCGTGATGATCACCCTTTTCATATTGGCATTGATATAATCCACCATGGAGCTCATCGTCGTACTCTTCCCTTCGCCCGTCTTGCCGGCTATAAGGAATATTCCGGAACGTTCGCGGCATATTCTTTCCATTTCCACGACCGGCAATCCCAATTCCTTAAAATTCTTGATTTTGGATTCCACCGTACGGAGAGCCGCTTCTACGAATCCCTTTTGATAGTGCAGATTCACTCTGAACCGGCAATTTGGATCGGGTGAGAACGCAAAATCCAGTTCCTTGGTTTTTTCAAACTCTTCGATCTGGTCCTTGGACAGAAGCGGATACATCATCGCTTTAATTTGCCCTTCCTGAATCGGATTTCCCTCCATCGCTCGGATCGTTCCGTCCACGCGCAGTATCGGTGCGTGCCCGACCGTCAAGTGAAGATCGGAAGCGTTTTGCTTAATGGCTTGATCCAAAAGCTGATTCAAATTCATTTCAGCGAGCGATGCGGCCACGAATTCGATATCCTCTTTAGCCAATTCTTTAAATTGGGTTCCAATCGTGTAATTACGTTCATTGGAATTGGATTGGCACCAAACGACTTTCAAAGCCGCCTTGACCGGTTTGTCCCTGCCGGGGATGGAAATCTCTGCGATCAATTCCGTGCCCATTTCATAGGAAACTTCGGACTGAAACGCAAGACCCGCAATGCTCAGATTTCTGCAGGTGAATTCGATGCAGGGTTCGACCGCTTTTCCTTCCTTGACTTCCCAGCATCGGAAGGGCACATGCAGGTTAAAACGAGGCTCTTTACGTCTTTCGAATTGCACAGTCGCCATGGGTTTTTCCTCCCGTGATCATTCGGCTTCTGCGTTTTGTGTGATGGGTTGCATCAATACGCGCGACCCAGCCGGTATCAATACGTTATCACAAGAATACACGGCAGCTGACGAAGATGCAAAAACGGATAAAAAGGGTTTTTAAACGGGATTGCCGGAGGTTTTTTACAAGGAAAACGGATTTACTATAGATAAAATAAAGTCACTTTTACAATTCACTTTCTTTTGTCAAGATCTCCGCGTCGGCGGGCTTATCATCTTCCGGTTCGTCGATCCCCGTTTCACGAAGATGCGGCGATACGGCACTTTCCTCACCCGCCCCTCTTAGTGTGTGCTCGGGATTTGAGTCAATATCAGGCAATCCCGTTACCGGGATTTCATCCGCTTGGGCGATAGCCTGCATTTCCGCAATCAACGCTTCACGAACGAGGGGCTCGGTAATTTCCCTTCGAATATCCAGCGCTTGCCCTTCATTCAAGAAATACGTCTCTCCGGTCGCCGGAATCGTGACTTCGATTTGCCCTTTACGTACAGCCAAAGTCGTGTCCGGATTCACAAGACTTGGCTCTACCCTACCCCAGAACTGAGTTCCTCGCACCGCAGCGACGGCAACAGGCGTGGTCAGTTGAAACGTATCCCCTGAGGATTGCTTTTTAACATGAACAATAATATCTCCCCGCATCATTTCAATGCGGATGTTTGGTTGGGCATCTTCAAGCAACACCGAGTCCGTCTGACCCAGCATGCGGCATCCCCATTTATCCTTTTGAATCATGTCAACGGCGCCGCCGAGCTCCGTTTTGATGCTGTCTCCGGCTTGAATTTCCATGCCCTCAGTGGCTTCGATGGTCGAAGTACCGCGAATGACAATCACTTTTCCGTGAACATTTTGAAGCGAAACCGACTCACCTTCGCTTAAACCGGTTCCCGCGATACTGAAGAAAGCAACACCGATTGCGATCCCTAAGCGCAACTTGAATGATGTATTCATGACACTCACCTATTTAAATAAATGTTATGATTTTTTTCGAAAACACGGATATCCTCCGCATATTGAAGCGTTATACCGATATCATCCAAACCATGCACCAAGCGGTTTTTGACCGCCGGGTCCATTTGAAAGTGAAATGAGATTTCTTCATCCGTATGAAGCGTCACACGCTCTTCATCCAAATTGACGGTCATTTCCAAGCCCTCGAAACGCTCCACCATTTGAAATATCTCATCGATCTCCGGCTCTGATAATTCGATGGTTAAGACGGCGTTTTTTTCACAATTGTTTTTAAAAATATCGGCAAACGCGGGGATCTTTCCGTTTTCTGACTGCTTCCAGGGAGCCAACAAAGCGCGAAAACCGTATTGCTGCACCGCCCATACGGCATGCTCACGGCTGGATCCGCAACCGAAATTATTGCGCGTAACGAGAATTGACGCATTCCGATAACGGGCTTGGTTTAAAGAAAATGCGGGATCCGGCTTACCGTCGGATAAATAACGCCAATCATGAAACAGGTTCTCTCCGAAGCCTGTTCTGGCAATGGATTTTAAAAATTGCTTGGGAATGATCTGATCCGTGTCGACATTCGCGCGATCAAGCAATGCAATCACCCCCCGGAAAGTTTTAAACGGTTCCATCATTTCCCCCAGGTCCGGATATCGACAAAATGGCCTTCCAGCGCCGCTGCCGCCGCCATTTCGGGGCTCACCAGGTGGGTACGACCACCCTTGCCCTGGCGACCTTCGAAATTGCGGTTTGATGTTGAGGCGGATCTTTCGCCGGGTTTCAGCTGGTCGGGATTCATTCCTAAACACATGCTGCAGCCTGATTCCCTCCATTCGGCGCCGGAGCTTTTAAATATCTCATCCAATCCTTCGGCTTCGGCCTGTTTAGCCACCTGTTGAGATCCCGGAACAATCAACGCTTTCACGCCGGCCGCGACTTTACGCCCTTTAAAATATTTCGCCGCCGCACGCAAATCCTCGATGCGCGCATTGGTGCAGCTGCCGATAAACACGGTATCCACTTTGATTTCCGTCATGGGTATTCCCGGTTTCAGACCCATATAGGCCAAGGCGTGCTCAACATCTTTAGGGCTGTGGCCCGGAACCCGATCCGGTTCCGGAACGCATCCGGTCACATCCGTGACCATACCGGGACTCGTTCCCCAGGTGATTTGCGGCGCGATTGCATCGGCCGCAATCGATATCGTCCGATCGTAGACAGCATCCGAATCAGAAGTCAATTCCTCCCATTCTTGAATGGCTTCATCCAGCGCCTTCCCTTTTGGCGCAAAAGGTTTATCATTTGCCGCGACATAATTAAACGTTGTCCGGTCAGGCGCAATCAAGCCGGCTCTGGCACCGGCTTCAATGCTCATATTGCAAATTGTCATGCGGCCTTCCATCGATAAACTGCGTATCGCTTCACCGCAGTATTCAAGCACGTAACCGGTGCCACCGGCCGTTCCGACCTTACCGATGAATTTAAGCACCAGATCTTTGGCGGTCACGGGATATTTAGGCAGTCCGGTAAACTCCACCTTAAAGGTTTTTGGCTTTTTCTGCGGCAGGCATTGCGTCGCAAGAACGTGTTCGACCTCGGATGTGCCTATGCCCAGCGCAAATGTACCAAAGGCCCCATGCGTTGAAGTATGCGAATCGCCGCATACCATCGTCAGCCCGGGCAAGGTAATACCCAGCTCGGGGCCGATAATATGCACAATCCCCTGATGATCGCTTGTAAGGTCATAGAGAGTAATGCCGAACTCCCTGCAATTGAGTGTCAGGGCTTCGATTTGCGCTTTCGAAATGGGATCCTTAATGTTAAACCGGTCAACCGTGGGAACGTTATGATCCATGGTGGCAAAGGTCAGGTCCGGACGACGCACTTTGCGTCCCGCAAGACGCAACCCCTCGAAGGCCTGCGGACTCGTTACCTCATGAATTAAATGACGGTCAATATAGATCAGGGCGGTCTTGTCGGGCAGAGTCGATACGACATGGCGGTCCCATATTTTCTCAAACAGTGTTCTTCCCATAATCTTTCTATTATACCGAATTAAGTCGCTGATTTCTTTTCCAATTTCAGCGCGGCGGAGTTGATGCAATAGCGGAGCTGCGTCGGAGCGGGACCATCCGGAAACACGTGGCCCAAATGGGCGTCGCAGGAGCTGCAAAGAACTTCGGTGCGTCGCATAAAAAGGCTGTTGTCATCATTTTCTTGAACGGATCCGGGTGACATCGGGGCCCAAAAACTCGGCCAGCCGGTCCCGGAATCAAATTTCGCGTCAGAACTGAAAAGTCCTTGTCCGCAGCAGACGCAGTGATAAATACCTTGCTCCTTGCAATCGTGATACGTGCCCGTAAAAGCGCGCTCCGTTCCCTTTTTACGGCATATACGGTATTGCTCGGGTGTGAGTATATTTTTCCATTCCGCGTCCGATTTTTGAATTTTTGCCATCCTATGCCTCCTCCAGCATCCTTTTCAATTTATTGGGATCCGTCGTAGGGAGGTCGCACACATATTGTTTACACACATAGACGGTCGATTGTCCTTTAAGCGGTAACTGCTCCTTTAGAAACGGCGATATCTTCACGATTTGTTCCGCAATCGGGCCCGATGCGGGCCGGAGCGCAGAAACTTTATTCGGGAGAAACCTTTCATGAACGATTTCAATCAGCGCCTGCGTTTCCTTCGCCTGTTCATCGCCGGCAATCACAACTTCGCGTGTCGGACCCACTGCAAAATCAAGCGCCATCAACATTTGTGGAAAATTCGACGGGGATCTCTCCAACATACGAGAAAATGCATCCAGCGTCGACTGGCCGAGATTTTCCATTTCCCGGTTCATCGTTAACCGCCCCACACGCATGAGCGACAACGCCGCCACGGAATTGCCGGATGGAATGGCGCCGTCGTAAACCTCTTTCGAGCGCGTAATCAATGCTTCACCGTTCTCGGGCGTGAAAAAAAATCCGCCGTTTTCCGAATCCCAAAATAATTCCCGCATTTTATCGAGGAAGGCTGAAGCCTCTTCCAAATACCGTGGATCATAGGTCGCCTCATACAAATCAAATAAACCATGCGTGAAAAATGCATAATCCTCGATGAATCCCGTGATGGCAGCCTCGCCGTCACGGTACCGGTGCAGCAATTGCCCGTCCTTGGTTTTCAATTCCTTCAAAATAAAATCGGCTGCCGCCTGCGCCGCTTTTTTATACCGTTCGTCTTTAAGAACCCTCGCCCCGAAGGCCAAGCTTGAAATCATCAAGCCGTTCCAATCCGTCAAAATTTTGTCGTCGAGATGAGGCCTCAAACGTTTGTTCCTGATTTCGCTCAGCCGCCTTCGAGCTTCCTTTAAAGTTTCTTCGACTTCATGCGGCTTTTTGCCCGTCGCCGCGGCTGTATCCTCTGTATTGTGAGCGGCGAATAAAATATTCTTTCCGCCAAATTCACCGTGAGGATCGTGTAAGGCGTTTCCTTGCGTCTGAATGCCATAGTAATGGCGGAATATTTTCATTTCCTCGGGCTTTAATTGCGACGCGAGCTCCGCTTCACTCCAAATATAGAAAGCGCCTTCCGATTTTAAGCGGGGCCTGGCGGCATCCGCCGCACTGTCAGCATCCTCAGCTGAATGAAAAGCGCCTCTTTTATCGGATAAATCTCTCAAGACATACTCGAAGACCTCGCGCGCAATTCGCTCATAGAAGGGATTGCGCGTCGCTTGATACGCTTCCAGATAGGTTTTCGCCAGTATCGCCTGATCGTAAAGCATTTTTTCAAAGTGCGGAACGCGCCATTTTGCGTCCGTAGAATAACGATGAAATCCCCCGCCCAAATGATCGTACATGCCGCCTCGCGCCATTGCCTGCAAGGTTTGCTCAACCATACTCAAGGCATGCGATTCACCCGTGCGCTTCCAATAGCGCAGTAAAAAGGAAAGCGCATGGCTGCGCGGGAATTTGGGAGCGCTGCCGAAGCCGCCGTCCTCTTCATCGAAAATGCCTCGCAACTCTTCATAAGCGCGTTGCAGGGTGGAAATGCCTAAGTCCTGACTGATACCGGCCATTTGACCCATTTCAGTCTGCAAAGCGCTCGTTACGATGTCGCCGGAAGAAAGAATTTGGGCGCGATTATCCTTCCACCTTTGAGCGATGGTTTGAAGTACTGTGGCGAATCCGGGTCGTCCCCATCGATCATCCGGCGGAAAATAGGTCCCGCCGAAAAAAGGCTTCAGATCCGGCGTCAAAAAGGCGCTGAGCGGCCAGCCGCCGGATCCTGTCATGCGCATGACGGCCCCCATATAGACATGATCCACATCCGGCCTTTCTTCCCGGTCCACTTTGATGGAGACGAAATGCTCATTCATGATTTTGGCGATGTCGGGATTGGAAAAAGATTCCTCTTCCATCACATGGCACCAATGGCAAGTCGAATAACCGATGGAAAGAAAAATGGGTTTTTGCTCATCCCTCGCTTTTTTGAAAGCCTCCTCGCCCCACGGATGCCAATCCACTGGGTTATAGGCGTGCTGCAAGAGATAAGGGCTTTTTTCGTCGATCAATTGATTCGGCTGCTTCTCCACTTCGGACCCTCCTAAAAGCATGGGAATCATGCTCACCAGCATAATTGCCGCGTTCTTGAATCTCCCCATTCTATTTTTGGGCAATCGCGAAAGCGTTAAATTCCTTTTCAAAACGCTCCATATCCATATTGTAATGCCTTTCCAAGGACCGTTCAAAGGGTACGCCGCGCGATACGTCCCTCAAAAAGGCGTAGAATTGCTCTCCCGAGTATTTAAGAATCAGATAACGAATCATCCACTCGCTTTGCCGATAAAAAATTTCAAGGCGATCTCTTGGATATTCAGTCGCACTGATCATCGCTTGAAGCCGAAAGGCCTCGTTCGCGGTTACTTTTGGGATAGATCTACGCACATCAAACTCACTGCGCCTTAATTGCATCGCCAGAGCACGATAACTCACAAATTCAGCAAAACCTTCATTCAAAGAGATCGGTATCGGCCCGTCCAGGAAGCGAAACAGAATTAAATGTGTTAATTCATGCGCCAGAGACAAGCGCGGAGCTGCCCAATTCGGATGTCGATATATGTACAGTTCCCAGCCATTGGTAAACGCATCCCCCTGCAATAGATCATGAATTCTTAACCGAAATTGTTTCCATACCGCTTCATCGTCAAAAATAAAGACATGGGCTTTTTTTTTCCAGCTATCCCGGCTGACGCCGAATAATTTTTTGATCCATTCGTAATAGACTTCTGCGTGGATGTATACGGTCTCCGCCCGCCCGGTATCCGTAAAATGATAAATAAAGTGTTCGGTTTCCGCATGCTTCCATGCGCCGGAATTGACGCTGAGCGCGGCCTTACCGTGAGGACTTAAATCTTGGTCGGAAAGCTCTCTGAAGCTGACTAAACGCGCGCTTTGCGGCGCTGCGAAAATACGGGGTCCTTCAAATGCGATGAGACTGCTCATCAACAGTATGAATATGAATAAACCACGCTTCAAATCCCCGGCTCCTTTAGGAGGTCCAGCAAATCTTCTCCGATTTGATCCAGGGACGTATTCTGTCCGTCCACAACAATCGTCCTTTTGAAAAGGCTTTGCTGCCGGTCTCCCGCAGTGCTTAAATTCATTTTTAAGCCCGTAAGATAGTCCATAATATCTTGCGCGCCCTCTTTGGAAGGCGCTCCGTAAAATTCCAGAACCTTCGACTTGAGCGACTCTAAATGTTCCAACCCCGGAAGGTCCCCGATTTGCTTTAGTTTCTCGCAAGCAAGTTCAATTTGCTGCATAGAGGCGACATAAGCGGCTAAATCCTTCTCCATCGTATTTACTCTCCTAATATCTTTCGTATCTTACCATACATCCATTCCGATTTGAATTGACCCATGCTGAAAGTTTCGCTAATCTCGCTGCTCAGGAGGTCATTTCTGATGAGCACTTTACTTGAATTTTCAATGACGCCGATCGGAAAAGGCGAGAGTGTTGGCTCGTATGTTTCCCGCTCCCTGGATGTGGTCGATAGAAGCGGACTGGCCTACCGCTTGGGTCCGATGGGAACTTGCGTCGAAGGCGAATGGAAAGACGTCTTAAGCGTCGTAACCCAGTGTTTTGAAGTCATGAAGAAGGATTGCAAGCGCATTTCCGTTTCCGTCAAGATAGACTATCGCGAAGGTAAGGCGGGACGTCTCGACAGCAAAATTCAAAGCGTCGAAAATGCGTTGGGTCGCAAGCTGAAGCATTAAGCTTTACTTAGGCGAAAATTTCCTTCAAGAATTGCTCTAACATCGCCCAAGAGCGGCGATCCGCCGCCGGGTCATAGGCAGATCCCTTGGAGGGGTCATTCCCCGCTTCGGGAACCGTAAAGCTGTGCACGGCTCCGCCAAACTCAATCAATTGCCAATCCGCGCCGGCGGCCCGCATTTCGTTTTTAAAATCCGGGATATCGCCGGCGGTATGCGTATCCTCAGCCCCCTGCATCACGACTATTTTGGCTTTGAGCGTTCCGGGCTCAGCGGGCATCGGTGTTCCCAAACCTCCGTGAAAGCTGATAACGCCCTTAAGATCAAAGCCGGCGCGCGCCATTTCAAGAACTGTTGTACCTCCGAAACAATACCCTATCGCCGCCATCCGCCCGGGATCCGTCAATGGGTGATTTGCCAAAACTTCATAACCGACCCGCGCTCTCGCGCGCATCAGAGTCCGGTCTTCCCGATAAGCACCGGAAAGTTTCGCGGCCTGTTGATGATCCTCGGCATAAATACCTTTCCCGTACATATCAACCGCAAATGCGATATACCCTAATGCCGCCAGCTGTTCGGCCCTTCCGCGCGCGTAATCATTGAGTCCTTTCCATTCGTGCACCACGATGACGCCGGGTCTTTTGCCTTGCACCGCATTGTCATAAGCCAAATACCCTTCCAAAACCTGCCCGTCATGCTGATATTCGATCGGCTGCGCCACAATCGCGGCATAAGCCCCGCTTTGGAATGCCATCCAACCCAAAAAGAATATGCCCCATCTCATGCTAATCTCCTTGCCAATGATTTCTTTTGGCAAGCCGGACAAAAATGCGTGCTCCGCTGCGCGACGATGATTCTTTGAATCGGTGTTTGACATCTCGGACATGGCTGTCGGGTGCGCCGGAACACCTTCAGATGATCTTGATGGCCGCCTCGTCTGCCCCCCACACTGTAAAAATTGACTCGCGACACTCCGATGGAGGTGCCCATATTTCGAATGCCTTCCTCCAGCACTTGGATGATAGCACATCTTAACCGCTCGATTGCCTGATCGCTCAGTCGTTCGGAACGTTCTTCAGGATGAAGCTGAGCCGCCCAAAGCGCCTCATCCACATAAATATTCCCCAGTCCCGCAATGAACGTCTGATCCAAAAGCAAAGGCTTCAGAAGTCTCCTTTTTCGGGCAAAAAGCGATGCGAATAACTCTTTATTAAAGGTGTCATCCAAGGGGCCGGGACCCAATTTTTTAACGATGTCCTCGGCGTCTCGGACCAGATACCAACGACCGAATTTACGAGTATCCCGAAATCGAAGCTGCCGACCGTCATTCAAATATAAAATAACATGCTCATGCGGATCCCGGGGATCGTCGCCACCGTGAAATGTCAACCGGCCTGTCATGCGCAAATGAATTAACAGCGCTCGTTCTCCGGATAAATGAAAAACAATGAACTTTCCCGCGCGCGTGATCCGGAGAATTCGCTGCTGTTTGAGTCTCGCCAAAAAGCGGGGCACGTCGGGTATCGCAACGGTCCGAGGCCAGAACACTTCAGCTTTAACAATCATGCGTCCCGGCAATCGATGTTCGATCAAATCGCGCACAACAGTTTCTACTTCGGGTAATTCCGGCATCTTTTTACTCGCCGATGATTTTGACTAAAACACGCTTTTTACGACACCCGTCGAATTCGGCATAGAAGATTTGCTCCCACGGACCGAAATCGAGCTTTCCTTTCGTGATGGCCATCACCACCTCGCGCCCGAATAGCTGGCGTTTGAGATGGGCATCGCCATTGTCTTCTCCTGTTCGATGATGACGGTACTTTTTAACGTCATACGGCGCGGTCTTTTCCAGAAATTCGTCAAAATCCTGTATCAGCCCGGGTTCATCGTCATTAATATAGACACTCGCCGTGATATGCATCGCATTCACAAGACACAATCCCTCCCGTACGCCGCTTTTTTCAATGACCGCTTCCACCTGCGGTGTGATATTGATGTATTCCCTTCTATTCTTGGTTTCAAACCAAAGATGTTCCGTTTTAGATTTCATGATTCACCTCGTTGGTTTTCCTTTCCGGATAAAAAAAGCGCCGACCCATGTGCAAATTATTCCGATTCCGATTAAAAAAATCATGCCTCCGAGGATCGCTTCCAAATTCCATTGTCTGTCCAACATCCACCCCATCACAGGCGGAGCAACGGCTGTAGAGAGCACCACGATAAAGAACATAAAGCCCTGAATGGACCCCAGATGCTTTGTTCCGTAAATTTCAGCCCATAAGGCGGTACCGATCGTCATGGACAAGGCCATGGTCATCCCTGCCCCGGACAAATAAAAGAAGGTCCAGATCCAGTGTTGCCCTTCGATCAAACAAAGCAACCCCAAAGCCATGGGAATGAGGGAAGATATAAAAATACGCCTGGCTGAATATTTGTCAATGACCGGGCCGATAAAAAGCAGAATGACGGCGCGGCTGATCGCAAAAGCAATAAATCCGGCCGCCATGCCTTGCACAGTCCAGCCTTTCAGCAGGGCGATGCTGCCCTGATGAAAAAAAAGAGCCGTCAAATAGGTCGGCGGTATCAACACCGGCACCAGTAAAAAATAAAACCTGATATCTTTTAAAACATCCGATAATTTAGCATCCGGATGTTCTGTGGCAGAAGAGACTTTGATGGATTCCGGATGCGTCATGGCGTATTCGATCCGAGCGCTCTCATGTGGATTTTTTTTAAGCAGCATCCAAACCGCGGGTGAAAAAAATAGCAGCGTCAAGCCGGCGAGCAATACCCATCCCGAGCGCCAATCGTAGGCAGCGATCCAAGTCGAAATCGCCAATGGAAAAATTGCTTCGCTTAGCGGAAACCCGAGATTGGCTATCCCCAGAGCTTTACCCCGCATGCGCCCGAACGATTTCGCCATGGTGGTCGAAGCGATCATACTCATCGTGCCCTGGCCCAAATTTCTCACGAGTAAAAAACCGAGAAAAAGCATGAGCAGCCCATGCGATCGGCTTAAGACGAGACATCCGATCGCCAACAGCATGCCGGCCGTTAAGGTGAACTTTGTTAAATGAATTTTGTCCAGGATCCGGCCCGTTAACGGAAGTAAGCATGCCGAAAAAACGGTGGCTAACGAGTAGATGAAAGCGATTTTGGCCTGGCTCATATTGAAGGTCGCACGCATTCCCGGAATAAAAATGGACACCAGAAAGGTTTGCCCCGGTCCGCTGAACATTGCAGTCAGCATGCCGAACAGTAAAAGTTGCGGATATTTTTTAATTATCTGAAGCATGTCGACGAATGTAAATGATTATGAGTTCGACTCAGCTCGAAGGCGGGCCGCTCACTATGATGATATCCCCGAATCGGGGCGAGTTCAACGCGTTTCAAACTACTTTGATTCAGCGGACTTTAGCGTAGGGAAATTTTGCTTTGATGTTGCGGTTAAAATAAATCCCGTGCGAAGCCGAGGTCATCAGATTCACGTAAATATCCTGGGGGACGTTACGATAACGGTATACACCGCCTCCCCGGAATGTCACTTCCAGCGTGGATGATTCTCCATCATATCCCACAATCGCAATGTCCCGAGATTGCACAGCCGAACGGTTCATTTTTTTCTCCTCTTAAAACCCTATTGCGGAACAGTTACATATATCGACTTTTTATAATATTTCTAAAGACGGTTCCGGAGTACCCTATAAGGAACCGCCGGAGCGCTTGCTTCTATGAGGACTTATCTCTTATAATCACAAAGTTAGCTCGTTTGAATACTCCGCCGCAATATCACGTCTTATCATAAGGTAAAAAGGAGACTTTGATGAAGAATCTCATTTACGCCGTGTTCGCCGTTATTTTTACCTGCTCTCTCTCGGTTCCCAGCTTTGCCCAAGAGAATTTACCGGTTGTCCGTCCCACAAGACTGTTGGGCCAAGCCATGATTCAAGCCACGCAGTCCGATTCGCCCGTTCAGGGTGAAGCGCGGGTCATTGAGACCCAAGAAGGCGTACTGATCATGGTTCGAGTTGAAAATACGCCGCCCGGAAAGCATGCGATCCATGTTCATGAGCACGGCAGCTGTGACGATGCCGGCAATGCCGCCGGAGGTCATTTCAACCCCGACGGCGTCCAGCACGGATTTCTTCCGAGCGATGGGCATGCGATGGCGCATGCCGGTGACATGGGTAATATTCAGGTTTCTCTCGGTGGGTTCGGTCGGTTACGCATCCATTTGCCCGGCGTCTCTCTATCGGAGGGGCATTACAGTATCGCGAACAAAGCGATCATTCTGCATGAAAAAGTGGACGATTTCGGTCAGCCGACAGGAAACGCCGGCGGAAGAATCGGATGCGGCGTGATCGAAATCGTGGAAAGCTTTTAAGACGATTTCGCTGTTTTTCCGGACATTTGAACGCGGTGGCGCACTTCCTTGCCCTGTTTTAAATAAATCACATCTTCGGCGATGTTGGTGGCTAAATCACCGATGCGTTCCAGGTTATGCGCCACCATAATCAGGCTCACTCCGATTTTGACCGTCTTCGGATTTGCCTGCATGATTTTCTGAACATCGTCGTAAATTTTATCGTTCAATCTATCAATTTCATCATCCCGCTCGAGAATATCCTTAGCCTTTTTTTGGTCCTGCTCCATAAAGGCATTCATCGATTCACGCACGGCGAGTCTCGACGCCTTGGCGAGTTTCGGCAAATCTTCATACGCTTTGACGGCGGGCTCCTGATTGATGACGAGCGCTTTCTCGGCGATATTCACCGCCTGATCCCCGATTCGCTCCAGGCAGCTCGTCATTTTAAGCGCCATCGTGATGAACCGTAAATCAGCCGCTGCAGGCTGAAACAAAGCAATCATTTCATGACCCAGTTCATCAATTTCGATTTCATAGATATTGATATCTTGATCCTGTTTGATCACGGCTTTCGCTTTTTCGTTGTCCCGCTCCAGCAGCGCCGCCGTGGCATTTTCAATCGCTTGCTCAACTAAAATCCCCATCTTAAACAACTTTTCCTTGATCTTTTTCAGTTCTTGATCCACATGCCGTTTCATAGTTGCCTCCGAGTTATCCGAATCTTCCTGTAATATAATCTTCCGTTTCTTTTTTTTCAGGTGCTGTAAATATTTTTTGAGTCGGCCCCATTTCAACTAGTTCCCCCAGATAAAAGTAAGCCGTCGTCGCACTGACGCGCGCCGCTTGCGCCATGTTATGCGTCACAATGACAATCGTATAATTTTCCTTAAGCTGGCGGATCAGATCCTCTATATGCTGGGTGGCCTGCGGGTCCAACGCCGAGCATGGTTCATCCATAAGCAAAATATCCGGACTCATTGCAATCAGCCGTGCAATACACAGGCGCTGTTGCTGCTCACCCGAAAGGTGAATGGCATTCTCATCAAGCCTGCTATGCAGCTCCTCCCATAAACCCACCTGTTCCAGACTGAGCTGCACCTTCGCAAAAAGCTCATCTTTTGTCAGACGGAAGTGCAGTTTCGGACCGAATGCCACATTTTCATAGATCGAAAGCGGAAAAGGGTTCGGCCGCTGGAACACCATGCCGACCACCTTGCGCAACTCGACCAAATCCAGTCGATGTTTATGATAAACAAACTTATCGTGAATCATGATTTGTCCTTCGATACGCGACGATTCAACATAGTCATTCATGCGATTGATGCATCTAAGTAATGTGGATTTTCCGCAACCGGAAGGCCCGATGATGGCCGTTACCTCCTTTTCCCGGATCTCCATGTTGACATCTTTCAACGCGTGAAAGTTGCCGTAATATAAATTCAAATTCTCAATGCGAATGATGGGCTTTTCCATGGCTTTATCCAAAACGACCCGAAATATAATCTTCCGTTCGTTTATCCTGAGGAACGGTAAAGAGTTTTTCCGTATCCCCGATTTCAATCAGCTCTCCCTGCAGGAAAAAGGCCGTGCGGTCGCTCACGCGGGCCGATTGCTTTGTGTTATTGGTGACGAGGATTTGAGTGTAATCCTTTTTTAAGCGGATCATGGCTTCTTCGACTTTGGCGGTTGAAATGGGGTCCAATCCCGAGCAGGGTTCATCGTAGAGTATGATTTCAGGACCCACCGCAAGTGTCCGCGCGATACACAGACGTTGTTGCTGCCCTCCCGAAAGCTTCATCGCGGGGAGTTCCAGACGGTCCTTCACTTCGTCCCAAAGAAAGGCCGAACGCAACCCGTCTTCAACCAATTCATTAAGCCTCTTTCTGCCCCTCACGCCGTGCAGGCGGGGTCCATAGGCGATGTTGTCATAAATGGAAAGCGGCAACGGAACCGGAAGCGCAAAGATCATACCGACGCGTTTCCTCAAGGAATGCACCGCGATCTTTTTATAAACATCGACTCCATCGATCATGAGAGATCCTTCCATACGAAAAGCAGGAACGCGGTCATTTAAACGGTTAAGCGTTCGAAGCAGAGAGGTCTTGCCGCTATTGGCCGGCCCGATAATCCCCAGAATCTCATTCTGATAGATTTCACAGTTGATATGACGCAGCACTTGACTTGCGTCGTAATAAACGGATAGATTTTGAATCGTGATTTTTACGGATGGCTGTGTGTGCGCGTTTACCATTGCTTCCTCTTGCGGAATTGCGCGCGGATTAGAACGGCGGTGACATTCATGACCATCACCATCATGATCAGCACCAGCGCGGTTCCGTACTGAATTTCCGGCTTGATATTCGGAACCTGCGTCGAAATGACATAGAGATGATAAGGCAAGGCCATGCATTGATCAAAAATCGTTTGAGGAAGACGCGGCAGATAAAAGGCGGCCACCGTGAAAAGAATCGGCGCCGTCTCCCCTGCGGCTCGGCTCAAAGCTAAAATCGTTCCGGTAATAATACCCGGTAAGGCATTGGGCAATACAACGCGGCGTACGGTTTGCCATTGTGTCGCCCCGAGCGCCAAGCTTGCCTCCCTAAATGATTGCGGCACGGAACCGATGGCTTCTCGGGATGCGGTGATAATCACCGGAAGGCTCATAATCCCCAGAGTAAGCGACCCTGCCAAAATGGAAGCACCGAATTGCAGAAATGTCACAAAAAGCCCCAAACCGAAAAGACCGTAAACAACCGAAGGGACGCCGGCTAGGTTGACAATGGTCATGTCTATCAGTCTTGTAAGCCAATTGTCCTTGGCGTATTCGGACAAATAGATCGCCGCTAAAATTCCTACCGGTAAGGCAAAAAGCATCGTGCCCAGCACCAGATAAATTGTCCCTATAATGGCCGGAAAAATCCCCCCTGCCCGCATGCCCAACCTTGGATTTTCCGTCAGAAACTCCCACGTCAGTCCGCCGATGCCGTTTTGAATGATAATAATCGTGATTAAAATGACCGGCACGACAATTATCAAAGTCGACACCAACAACATGAAAAAAGCGAATTTTTCAACAAGATAAGCCACGCCGATGTCTTTGGTCTTCATTTCTTTTTCCGCTTGATAAAAAAACCGGCGACTAAATTGATGATAAAGGTCACGATAAATAACTGGATCCCGATGGCAAATAACGCGAAATAATGATCGCTGCCCTGAACCGCCTCCCCCATTTCAGCCGCGATAGTGGCGGTCATGGTCCTGACCGGTAGGAGAATACTGGTTGGAATGCGGGCCGCATTCCCCGTGATCATCATGACTGCCATCGTTTCGCCGATCACGCGCCCGATCCCGAGCATCACGGCAGCCAGAATTCCTGAGGAAGCCGCCGGCAGCAGCACGCGCCAAATCATCTGCCAGCGCGTGGAGCCCAAAGCCAGGGCCCCTTCTCTGTAACTTTTCGGGACAGCCGTTAAGGCGTCTTCCATAATACTCACAATGGTCGGCATGGCCATAAAGGCGAGCATAATGGAACCCGACATGGCTGTTAATCCCGTCGGAATCTGAAATATGGCTTTTACCAGCGGAACCAAAGTCACCAGGCCGATAAAGCCGAGCACAATGCTGGGAATCGCTGCGAGAAATTCAACCGTGCCTTTGAGGATTTCGCGGAGCCAAGCCGGCGCGATTTCAGCGATGTAAATGGCGGATGAAACGCCGAGTGGGACCGCAATCAAAATCGCGCCCAATGTCACGAGCAATGATCCCAAAACGAGCGGAACCGTGCCGAATTGAGGAGGATCTGAAATCGGATACCAATTCGCGCCGAAAATAAACTGCACGGGTGAAACGGTTCTAAAAAGAGAAAGCCCCTCCTTGAGCAGGAAGATAAAAATTAAGGCAACGAACAGGATCGATGCCGTTCCTGCTAGAAAAATGGCTTTCTCAATAATGAACTCCAGAACCTGATTCCGGAGCGGGCGCGATGAATTCACTGAGTTTGAATCGGTACGAAGTCGAGTATTCTGACGATTTCCTGACCTTCAGGACTGAGAATAAAATCGATATATTCTTTCACATCACCTTGGGGCTCACCCCGCGTCAAAAGATATAGCGGTCGCGAAATCGGGTATTCCCCGTTTTGAGATGTTTCAAGCGTCGGCATGACAAATGGGCCTTCCGCATTCCTGCCGACGGCGAGGACCTTTTGTTTATCGGAAACATAACCCAATCCGATATAGCCTATGGCCGCTTCGCTGGATACAACTTCCAATACGATCGCCTGAGAGGAGGGCATCATCAAAGCGGACGACGCAAATTCTTCAGGTCCCTTCGGATTCCCTTTGCGTAAAATTTCCTCGAGGAAGAAAACGTGAGTGCCGGAATTTCTTTCCCGTGAAAGAATAAGAATCGGCTTATCTTTTCCTCCGAGCTCATTCCAATTCTTGATTTTCCCGGTAAAAATCCCGGAAAGCTGGTCAATAGTCAATTCAGAGATGGGGTTTGAAGGATGTACCACCACGGCAATCCCGTCAATACCGACCACCGTCTCTTTAACGGGCTCACCGGTTGCTGCAGCTTTCTCAAGTTCATCTTTTTTCATCTCCCGGGAAGATTGCGCTATATCGCAGGTCCCGCTCAGAATCGCTGCAATCCCCGTCCCGGATCCCCCGCCCGTCACGGCAATGCTGATATCGGGGCGCTTGCGCATGAATTCTTCAGCCCACGCCTGCCCTAAATTGACCATGGTGTCCGAGCCTTTAATTTGAATCATGGTGTATTGCTTGGCTTTGACAGGTACGGCGGGAACGATAAAACAAACGGAAAGTATTGAGATGGTAAGCGCGGTCGCGAACGGTAATATTTTATGCATTCTTGGAAACCCCTTTCTCATAGAAACCTCCTCATTTTAACGTGCGACGTCCTTGCAGCAAGTAAAGTCTGTGTAAATTCCATCACATGCTCCTCGTGAAACCACAAGTCTAAATTTTCCATACAAGATCCAGCTGGAAGAGACGCCTTTCGGCATCTTCAGTGGGAGCGGGGTTTGAAACATTATTAGTAAAAAAGGCGCTCCCTTGCAGCTTCAAGTTATCCGTCAACGCGTAGCCTGCCCGGATAACGCTTCCGCGCTGATCGGTTCCGCCGAAATCCCCGTCCGTAAAAACGCTGGGTACGGCGTTGGCTTCTATCAGGGCATAGGTGTAGCTCAACTCCCACGAACCTTTTTGCTTCGCCTTGCCGAGCGTCATACCGAGGGCCCAGGCCTTATCGCGGTCCGGCTCCAATAAATCGCAGCATACCGTATCACCAACATTTTTAACAAAATCGTAAAACAAGGTCAGCGGCAGAAGCTTCCCGAAGGGTTTGAGCTTCACTTCCGTATAGACGTCCCACATATCGAAATCCCCCGCGGCGAGGGAACCGTCATCCCTCACCGGATTATTGCCGGCAGCGCCGAAATTACCGGCGCGGCTCGCAAAATCCCTGTAATTATAAAAGGTAAGGTGATGGCGGGTCTCAATTGGTTCTTCTAAAATGCCTTTGACTTCCGTTTTCAAGTTGCCCGACCAGAAATAAAGCTCCGCATCATCGTGAGACGCGAGTGCCGCACCCTCCTCCAAAATCCATTGGCCGGCGATCAAATCGGCTTTTGCGGTCAATTGATCCGTATGGAATAGGTTTAACGATACTTTTTCATAGATACCTTCGGGCGTCACATCGCTATCCCAAATCATCCATGAAGCTTCATGATCGATCGGGTTCTCAAACTTACCGGCGGTAATATCAAGTCCAGCAACGGGGCCGACCTTCGCCCAGCCGGGTGTATAGCGCGCATAGGCGCGGTCTACGCTGTGAGGTTTATAGGCAAATTGCGTATCGAGTGTTTCATTGGTGGAGGTCCGCCCTCCGGCGTCCACACCCACCAAACGGAATCCGACTTCCATATCGGGATGAAATTTTTTGGTGAATCCATAGCGCAGGCGGTACCGGAAGCGGTTCCTGTCGCGCGTCGCCGAGGTGGTCGTTTTGCCGGCGCTATCCACCATATCCAAGGCCTCATACCGCAATCGAAAATCACCTGAAAAATGGAGATCTTTCAGCCACTTGTCCGCATCCCCGATAGATTGCTTGAGATTTTCTTTAAAACTTTTCCCGCCCGCATCCGCTTGGGGGGCATCAATTTGAACGGCGGATTTGCTCAATTCAAGCGCCGCAATTTTTTGCTGCTGCGCGTCCATGACGAGTTTCATATCGCTCATCTGTTTTTCGATCTGCTGAATCCGATTGAGCAGCATCGCCTCATCCGCAGAAACGCTAGGCGTAAAAAATAGAATTATCATGGCGGCAATCGCAGGAACTTTTGTCGTTGCTTTTCTCATATCGATCTCCTTTTTTAACATTACGGCGAAAGTCTACAGGACTCGATGCAATTCGGAGTAAAGGTCATGTAAAAACGGAGTAAAATCGCAAGCGTAAGGAAGGAACAATTATCGCTCGATTCTGTGTCAGAGCGGCGTGGTGCGGGATTGACAAGTGTCGAGATCCGTGTCAGATTTCACCGTTATGTCTTTAAGGGCGTTTCACATTCTATTCATTGCGGCTTCGATTGTGTTCAGCGGCGGACTGGGTGCTTGGAGCCTGCTTGCCTTCCGGGCGAATCAGGATAAGCTCTATCACGCC
>JBFHCO010000011.1:0-25467 GCA_041585205.1 Candidatus Omnitrophota bacterium
CCGGCAAAGCGGTAATAGCGAAGCGCCCGCTCATAGCGTTTTGCTTCGCTTACAGACAGATCACTCACCCAGCTCGCCAATTCCACCACATGATTCCGGTCAATCCATTCGTTTAGCTCCCGATCCGTCTTTTCCGACCTCACTTCGGAGCGAGCCGCGGATGGCGGCTCGGACTTCGCGGCGGACGGACGCGAAGCCGAAGCAGCGCTTGACTCGATTGGAGTCAAGTGCGACGCGTCCCGAAGAGTGCTCGACTCGGATGGAGTCGAGCGCAGCTCCGAGCGGTTGGGTGAAATGACTAAAGTGTTTTTGATGCCTTCTTCCTTTTCTTTGCTCAATACTTCCACGGTGAAAGACCGGTAATTTTCCGGAGTTTTTCTTAAATTATCACGAACTGATTTAAAGATTTTTGCGGCATCATACGGGTAATCCGTCATAAAAACGTCCGCCTTTTCATGCGCTCCATAAAAGATCGTGACGGCATGCAATCCTTCATATTGATTTCTTAACTGCCGAATGAGAGATCGCAACTCCTCCAGCGATTTGACTTCATGCCGCAGCTCCGAGCGAGCAGAAACACCGTCTCGGTAAATGGAAGGGTCATTGATGTCGAGCTCCCTCCACAACCCCTTGTCGTAAAAAAGTTTTGCCTTTGTTAACGCCTTGACCTCATAGACGCGGACCATCTCATGGCTGACATCCATCGTTTCACTGATTTCTCTCAGGGATTTAGGCCTCTTACCGTCGATTCCGAATCTTTCCCTCAAAACGTCGGCCTCTTTTTCGGTCAGAGGAGATGTGTTGGAGTAAAGCAACATAAAAACAAAGTTTTCATCTCCAAGGAACGAATCCCTATCGGGGATGTTCTCCAGCCCTTTTGATGATTGAGATAGCATGGGATTTGAATTGAATTCGCTCTTTATTTTTTTCAATAGGTCAACAATCTCTTGGAACCCGTGTTTGTTGACCCAATTTTCAACCGACCTACGATGGACGCCCAAATCTGCAGCAACTTCGCTCAAATTGGCATCATATTTTCCCAGTAATGCTAAAAAAATGTCATCGCCCGGATAGCCGGATCTACGCCCTGCCCCTTTCGGCAGCCCCTGAGAAAAAGGGTGCGGACGATTTTTGCGAAGTTTCTTTTCCAGATCTTTGAATTCATACATTTTTATCCACCTAAAAACTTTAAGATGATTAACACCAAGCTCTTCGGCTATCGATTTTAAATAGGCTTGATGTTTGCGCAGCAGTGCCTCAAAAGCTTCATCTCCCGGATATTGTTTATGGGTATTGCCTACGGGTTCAATCGCAAACTGTTTAAAGACTTTAGAAACCGTTTTGCCGCTTACTCCATACTGTTTACCAATTTCTGTTTGTGATGCCGTAGCTTGAATTCCTTGGTTTTCTTTGGCCCATTCGCGTAATTTCTCCCCGCCTTCTGATTTTTGCCGCACTTCGGACCGGTGCAGACGGGATTCATTTTCGAATATTTCTAGGGCGCGGTTGAAAGCCAGATTTTTTTGAAGGGCATCGGGCTGGTCCTTACTGACGTAATACACTTCGATTAATTTCATCATCGTGCGGATGGTTTCATAATTGGCCTGCAGCCAATACAGATATCCATGAACCGTACCGTTTTCTTCTTCGAAATACCGTCGCATATTTTGGAGCTCCTGATTCGCGAACTGATCCACATAGTGCCCTTTATTATCCTCATTCCAGTCGCGCTTCAGGTCTTTGGGAAGTCTTGCATCGACATGGATAGGAAAGCCGGGATCTTTTATGAAGTCGTTTAAGCGTTCCTGAATGGCCTCCTCGGATAGCTTGAGCCCCCGGATATCTTTAATCAAAGTCCAATAAAAATTGGCGCCAGCAATCCATATCGTGTAAGCGGCCACCGGAAATATCGCTTCCATATCATGTCTTTTCACTTGTGCCCGCAAGGCCCGGTGACGGCCGCGCAAATGCTCCAACACGGTATCGACAAGAGGCGCATAGCTTTCGCCGTACTCTTCAATGAGAACATGGCGGCTCATCCGGAAAACGTTGCGAATCGTTTCCAAATGCCGGAGCATCTCTGCTTCCGAATTTTCCCCACTTCGCATTTCAGAGCGGAAAGACTCTGCCGATTCACCGGACGGAAAAATTAATTTCAAATTAAAGAGATTCCAAGCGCGGGCATCATCACCATAATTTGGAGAAATAATTCTTTTTCCGTCGCGAGAAAAGAAAGCCAAATGGGATCCGTCTCTCTCCACCCTAAAAGCAAACAGCTCACGGCCGGTTTCACTGTCCCGGACACGATATTGAAAGTCTGTGCCGGTAATGATTTTTTTTCCATCAGGAGAAAAAGCAACATGATCAATTGGTCCAGGAGGCTCCCTGATGACCAAAAGCTCACGGCCGGTTTCACTGTCCCAGATGCGTATGGTTTGATCAATGCCCCCTGAGATGATTTTTTTCCCATCGGGGGAAAACAATGCAGCCGTGACACCCCCCTCATATCCGCTTAATACCAAAAGCTCACGGCCGGTTTCACTGTCCCAGATGCGTATGGGTTGGTCGCCGCTTCCCGAAATGATTCTTTCTCCATCAGGGGAAAATGACACTAGCCGGACACGCCCTTCATGCCCCCTTAATACCAAGAGCTCGCGGCCGGTTTCACTGTCCCAGATTCGGACGGTACGGTCCTCGCTCGCTGTGACGATTCTTTTACCATCCAAGGAAAAACGGGCTTCATGGATAAATTCGCCGGGCACTCTTAACGACTTCAAATTACGCTTGGAGTGAGCATCTCTGATCATAACGGATCCGTCAGATTGCGGTAAAAAAGCTTCTTTACCACCCGCAGATGTCGGATTTGAATCGATAATCTCATGAGTACGGGAGGGAATGACCTTGTACCGGGGAACTTTTATCGCATAGTGAGCCAGCTCACTGACAATATCCGGATGGCTTGAAGCGATGGGTTGGACAAATTCCCATTCGTTCCGGTTTAAGCCTTTGGCGATAGCTTGAAAGGTCTGCCACATGCCGCGGGGACCGTCTTCGGTTCGAGCATCTCTTACTTCCGGCCAGCTATTCCAGTTTTTTAAGGCTTCTATCACAGCAGGCCATCTTTCATCTTGCGGGGTGGCTTCATAAAGGAGCCGCATGTTTTGCAGCGCGAAAAGGGTGCTGACCCAAACGAGAAAATCGTCCGGTTTACCGCCCAACTCTTCCCAAGCGTCGCGGCTGATCATGAGAACATCCCACATATCTTCTGCACCGGGAAAAGGCTTGATCAAGCCTTGATCGATTTGGCGCCACAATTCATCCCAGGATACTTTCTCAAGCGTCCAGGGTTCTCCGGAAGCGGCGCGGGCTTCGGATCTTGGGGCGGCCCTGTTACGGACGAAGTGACTGAACTGAGAACCGACAGCCGGCGGGCCGGCCGATGCAGCCGCCCGTATCCGGCCGCCACACGGCGACTGAACGGCCGGTACTATTGAGTTGACCCAAGACACCTGTGAAGGAAATTTTTGCCTCTCGGGCAAATCCAGCCTCTCCAGCATCAAGTCACCCTCGCCGGATCTTGCTTCGCTTCGCATGGCCACGATTTGCTTTGCCAAATATTGAATCGCCTCATCAATGAGTTCACGGTTTTCCGGCCGGTAAATGTAATTCTCGAATTGAATTTTGCGTCCTACGGCCGGGCCCGAGCCTTCCAGGATCGCGTAAGCCTTTTCAAACAGAAAACCCAGTTCATTCATTTTGAGACCGGGGAAAAGCTCTTTGTAGAGATAATGCGGAATCAATTGATACGGATCATCCGCGTCGGGCCGGTCCTTTTCCAGAAACAGCCGGCGCAGCAAATAGAGGCCGCGGGAGAGCAGGTATTCATTGTCGTTTCCGCGGTCATTTAAAAATTCGATCATCGCTTCGACGGAGGGGGCTTCCGGCAAGCGCATCACGTAATAATCAAAATCGTGAATCACGACAATCCACGACCGGATGTTCTCACCCGTTTCCGGATCCGTATGCACGCGCTCGACGGCCATGTAATTTTCAGGCGACAGATCGAGATTGATGAAACCGCGGCGCGCCTTGCGGCGAAAATGCTCCGCGATGGCTTGATAGGCGGAACGGCCGTATTCCGGCCGCGCCCTGATAAATTGAAAGACCGGAATGCCTTTTTCCTGCAAATAGACATCCACCCCCGGATCGGCCTTGCCGTTGCCGCTGCGATAAAAGGCCAAATCATCGCGGAACCGCTGCCAATGAACACCGTCATCTTCGCGCGGCGGATTTGAGCGAATCTCGGTAAAGGGAATTTTTCCGACGTGAAAGGTATCGGCCACAGCGCCTCCCTGGGCGAAATCCCGGAACAATTGTGCGAAATCCTCTTCCGCGGCGCCCGGCGCCACTCTTTGCGCGTTTCTTGCTTCAAGACCGCGGCGCACAATCAGCACTTCCTCGAGAAATTCGGGGTGTTCAAATACATGCGAAAAGGACCCTCCGGCCAGATAGTTCGCGCGGCCGTCCCGCAGCGCCCGTTTCGCAAGCGTGCGTCTGGCTTCATCTTCTTCCGCGGTGCGTACTTCGGACCGGTGGCCGGTTGTTGAGACGGCCTCCGCATCCAGCCGTTCGGATAATTCCGCGGGCAGCAATTTATCAAGATAATCGGATTGGCGGAAGGTTATCGCATCCATCAAAACGTAAATGTGTTCAGTCGCCGCGGCGCGTGTGACGGCCTGCGGGATTTCGTCGGCGTGGTATCCGACCGCCATGAGCCGTTTGTAATAGTCTTGATGTTTTTTGGAAACGCCGCTGATTTTAGGCGCGATGATATTGTAGGAAAAACCCAGTTTCTTTAAGACGGCTTCAATATTGTCCTTGTGAAAACCGCCGAAAACCAACAGGGCCGTTTGTTCGTCCGGATGATTCAAAAACGATTGCAGCCGGTCCGCGACGGCGCCGTCGCGTTGCCTCGCAATTTCGTAAAATTTCATGGCGTAACGGATATTTTCTTCCCAGCGTTTGGAGAGCAGGGCTGTGCGGCGCGTATGGCCGGCGATAAAGCGGGCCAATTCCGCCGTGTGAAAACGTGAAAGCTCCGCTTGGATGGCCTCATATTCGGCCGGCGTGATTTCGATTTCACTCAACCGTTGGATGAGCGCAAGATGCTTGAGAAAACCGAACAATTTACGGTCTTCCTCATGTTGCAGTTGCGATCGGGCAAAATCCTTTTCAAAGCGGTGCAATTCCTCAAAAAACTGCTTAGGGTCAAGATCCCGCAGGCGGCGGGCCATCCGTTTGTCTTTTATTTTATTGGCCATTAAGATCATCTGAAGCGTCGGGTAGCGTTGAAACAGCTCTTTTTCCGTCGCGGATTGGAGGTAAGTCTTTTTAGTGCGCGCAAGATACGCGGACAAATCCAGCTTCCCCGAGTCAAAACGCTCCTTTTCCTTCATCCAATCCTTAAGGGGTTTAGGGAAACGCTGATGAGACAATTCCTCGAGGGAGGTTCGGAGGGCTTTTAAATCGCGGTCGGTTTCGTCCTTGCGCCGCACCGCCTTGCGGTACCATTCCAGGTTTTTTTTGTGCAGGTCCCGGCTGTCCGCACCGATCAGTTTAAATTCCTGCTCGCGGTTGATATGCGCGTATTCGGCGCCGCTTAAACGCAGCTTATCCATTAAGGCATGGGAGACTTCCCGCTTCACGCCGGCATCTTGAATAAAACCGAAATAGGCGTCGCTCGGGACTTCGCCTTCATACCCTTCTTGAAAGACAGTCCGGATACCGTGATTTGCCGTCACATGGTCAATGATGGAAGCGATGTTTTCCTGCGCTTCGAGCGAATCATGCGCGTCTTGAATGAAGAGAATGGTTTTACCGGCTGTGCCGGCGAATGTTTCTTCGACGCTGCCCCAGCGCGCGGGCAAAGTCAAACCGGCTTGCAATGCATGAATAATTTCAGGAGGGTGTAAAAGTTGCGAGACCTCGGAGGCAGAGGCATTAGACACACTTTGTGAAAGGCTTAAACAAAGCGTCAAAAAAAAGGCGCCGAAGCGCCTTAGGGCTAAATTGTGTAAAAAAGAAAGTTCCCTGGCCATAAGCATAGAACACGGGTGTGCCTACCGCGTGTAAATCTCTTTGCTTTGTCTTTGCCAGGAGAGTAAAGACATAGGCCAGGGAAAAGAGATTGAATGAGCAAGTATACCTACCGCTATTACAGAATGCAAATAATCTGAAACGCGTTTTAGCTCATTCTTGAGAATGACCAATGTTGCTAGAAATTGCTAGTTTTACTGAGGAGAGGCTTTCTGCACCCCTCTAATACTATTGTAACAAACGCAATCCCACGCTGACAAAAACGGCCGTGCTGAAAAGAATCATGATGAGATCCGGCATGATACGCCGCGTCTTAAAAAAAGTCCCGAGAAATCGCCCACCCAACAACAGCGCGACAATCAAACTGACGACACTTCCCATCTCGCTCCCGCGATGCATCCAATGCGCCGCTACTAACAAGATTAAACCGGAAACAGCGCCCGCGATCAGTGAGGCCTTGCTTTTGGCTTTAACATACCCGATGACGCCGCCGATCAGGCTGAAAGCTCCAAAAAACAACACGAGCAGAACGGAAATGGCCATCAAATATTTTTCAGCGGAATGTTGGCCGGCACCGTTTCGAGCGACTGGTTCATTTCCTTCAGGCACTCATTGAACTTTTCAAGCTCTTCGGAAGCGGCCACAGGCACGTTATTCGTTCCCCTGTCCTCGAGTGACTGAATCACGTTTTTGACCGTCAATTGATTGATATCGCGCGCCGGCTGAAAGGCGCTTTCACGGTTGTTGCCGTTTAATTTCACCTCTGAAAGAACTCCGGATTGGACCAGTTCAAAAAGCAATTGCCGCACCAGACGGATCGGCATGGCAAGTTCGTGGGCAATTTGACGCGCCGTCCACGGTCCTTCTCCCCTCATGAAACGCTTAATGCAAAGATGCGCCAAGCGCAATGAAAGCAGCTTTCTGAAAGAATAACTGACCGAATCGCAATCGGATTCAAATTCGTAAGTTTCCACATTTTGATGCGCGAAAGAGATTTCAGCGCCGAATAAAACGACAATCCAGCTCGTCTGCAGCCAGACCAAAAACAAGGGCAAGGCCGCGAAACTGCCGTAAATCGCTCCGTATTTAGAGACCCCGATTTGGAACGCAATGTATACCCATTGCACTAATTGATACAAAGATCCCGCGATAATGCCGCCGATCAGGCCGGATTTAAACTGTACATTGGTGTTAGGCATGAAAATGTAAATGAAAGTGAACAGCGTCCAAATAACCCCCAAAGAAAGAATTTTAAGAGACGGTAAAATGATCGGCGCGGCCGCGCCGAGTAGCGAGTAGTGCTCCGTCATCATTTGCACTTGGCTTGCCACAAAAACCGTCACGCTCGAAGATATGATCAACAGAATCGGGCAAATCAACATCAGGGCGAGATAATCCACCAGCTTCCTTCCAAGCGACCTGGGTTTTTGAATTCCCCAGATGCTGTTAAAAGAAATTTCGATATTCCCCAAAACCTTCATTACCGCCCAAAAAAGGAGCGCGATACCGACCCCCGCGATCAATCCCCCCTTGGTATTCTCAAGCATAGTGTTGGAAAAATTAATGACGTAACGGAAAACCTCTTCCTGTCCTTGCGCCTTTTCCATGATTTGTCTTTCAAGCATTTTTTCAAAACCGAAGCCTTTGGCGATGCCAAAAATCATGGCAAAGACCGGCACGATGGACAGCAGGGAAAAAAAGGTCAGGGCGGAGGCGCGCAGGTGGCATTTATCTTCGATGAACCCTCGCAGTGAAAGCACGAGCACGCGCAGATATTTGATCAAAACCTGCTTTTGCCCCTTTAAGTCACTGAGGCGGACGCGCCAGATATCGGTGGTGAAGTATTGAATCGCTTTGGTTACCATGCAAAATCCTTATGACAGGAGATTAATTCTAACAGTGTCCGTTCGGGATTGCAATTAGGACGTTTTGCTCTTTGTGCCCAATTCATCCATCGCTGTTTTAAGCAGCTGATCAAAGAGACTGCCGGAAGATGTCGTCTGCTGCGGCGGAGACGGCGAAGAGACCGGAGCCGGCTGAGGTGCGGAAACAGGCGCTTCCTTTTGAATATTTTTCCTTATTAAATCAGTGATCACATCGCGGGTTTTCGAAACGGCCAGCCTCGAAGCGACGAATTGAACGTCCGGAAAAACTCTGATATTCGGGGCAATGCCGGAAAGGCGTATCGGAATTTCGAGCTGACGCTGCGGATTCGTTAAATATTGCAGCTCTTCGACGCTGCGAATGAAGGCTTCCGAGAGCTCGGTATCCAGACGTAAAATGGTCTGCCCTTCGACCTGCCCTGTATGGGCATACCAGGCCGTTCCAAGGATCTGAAAGGCATCCGAGGTCATGAAAAAATCGTTGATGTAAATCACTCCCTTGGACGCCACCACCGGCACGTTCAGAAACTGGAAGGGGGTATCTTTGGCTTCAAGCTTCGAATTGTAATGTTCGGGCAGTCTTCGATGCAGACGGTCCACCAGACCCGGAATGATTTCCAAATTTCGGAAAACTTCTTGAAGGACATTAAGATTGGCGATTCGGCCGTCCAGGACGCTCACTCTCCCTTGACCTGACATATTTTGCATAATTTGAATGCCGTCCCGACCGCGCGCGACTCCGTGAAAATCAGCCGATAACTTTCCGAAAATTTCAGGTTCTCCGCTCTTGGCTTTGGGTTGGATTTCATTCAGTTCAATATTCTCGGCCGCAAGATCCAACGTGATTTGCGGGTTGTCCATCCAATGGTCCACCTCCCCGCCCGCCGTAATTTTACCGCCCGCAAATTGGGCCGCAAAACGGCGAATCTTCAGCCGGTCGGATTCGATCAGTAATTCAGCGGAGATGGCATCGATGGCGCTTGATACCTGCGTTAGGACCATGCGGCCGTTTTGCAGACGCACCAGCGCCGTTAACTGCTGAAACCCTTCGGGAGTCAAATTAATGGCGCCAAGCTCCGCCATCAGCTCACCGGCTTGTCGGTCCGGCACGAAAACACCTTGCAAGTCGGGAAAGGTTTTGACGAGCGCCGGCATTTCCAATTGCCTGAGATCCGTCTCGAGACGGATACTTTTAATCTGAGCCGGCTGCGATCCCGACGGCAGCTTAAAGCGGCCCGTGACGTGCACATTGGAATCGTAACTGAAAACGGCCGCATGCGCCTCGATCTCCATCGGGTTCGTCAGGGAAATATCGCGGATATCGATATCGATTTTCCCGATTTGAAGATCATGCGCCATTTGCCCCGTCTCGTCGTGAAACTCGATTTTACCGTTGCGGACTTTGAGAATATCAATTTGAAATGGCAGTACCGGCGTCTTGAGAGCAGTCTCGGGTGCGACAAGCGGCGCTTCACCGACAACACCGGTCGGCGGCGGCGGTAAAGGCATCACGGGACCTATGCCTTTTTCGGGCGCCGGAGCCGGTGGGGCGGCCTCGAGCCCCGGTACAATGACCGTTCCATCCTGCTTTCTCACGAATTTGACAAAAGGCTCCTCGATGAAAACATGGCTCACTTCCACTTTTTTTGTCAGTAGGGGCATTAAATTGACCACGGCGTTGGCTTCACCGATTTTAAGCATGGGCGCGCTGGTGACTTCGCGGTCGGGATAGATCGCCAATTTCTCCAAACGCAGCGCTAAACCGTTTTTCCAGGTGAGCGACAAGTAATCGAGCGTGACCGGCTTTTGAATGGCCTGTTCGATTTGCTTCACGAGCATCGGACGGTATTGATCGACGTCGAAAGTCAGAAGGACCGCGGCCAGCGCAACGAATGCGATGAGAATAAGAACAAATAAAATAATCAGGATTTTTTTCATCGTGTGATTTAAATGTAACGCCCGTTACCGATTGAGAAACGCCGGAATCGATTCCGCCTGGACCAAATCATGAAAGGTTTCGCGCCGGCGGATGACTTCAAAGCGCTTGCCCTTAACCAGCACTTCGCAGGAGCGCGGCCGGGAATTGTAATTGGATGCCATCACAAAACCGTAGGCACCCGAAGACATGAAGGCCACGAAGTCACCTTCTTGAAGCTCTTGGATGTAGCGGTCTTTGGCAAGAAAATCTCCGCTTTCACAAACGGGGCCCACCACATCGTAGACCCATTTTTGCGCCTTGCCGTTTTGACGGAGCGGCCAAACCTCATGATGCGCGCCGTAAAGCGTCGGGCGGATAAGATCATTCATCGCGGTGTCAACAATCGCGAAATTTTTAACTTGTGTCCTTTTGACAAACAGAACTTTTCCCACCAAAATCCCGGCGTTAGCGGCAACAAACCGGCCCGGTTCAAAGATGATTTGAAATTTCCTCTTTTTGAAAAGTGGAAGGATTTTTTTTGCGAATTGGTCGGCTGTTTGAGGTTTTTCATCCGAATAAATGACGCCGAGGCCGCCGCCGAGATTCAAATATTGTATCGCGATGCGCTGTTTTTCAAGCCGGTCCACAAAGGCCAGCACTTTTTTGAACGCTTCGACGAAGGGCTCGCCGCTGGTGATCTGAGAACCGATATGCACATGCAGACCGCAAACGGAAACCGCGGCATAATCCGCCGCCTTTTTAAAAACGGCTTCGGCCGCGGGCAAATCCATTCCGAATTTGCTTTCGGGTTTTCCGGTCGCAATGTGATCATGCGTGTGCGGATCCACGCCCGGATTGATGCGCAACGAGACAAGCGCTTTTTGCTTTAACTTCTTCGCGACACGGTTGATCGCGGCCAATTCCGGAACGGATTCCACGTTGAAAAGAAGAATTCCATACTGAATAGCGTCGGCGATTTCTTCGTCCGTTTTCCCGACTCCGGCATAGACGATTTTTTTGGGATCGCAACTGATCCGTTTGGCGCGGTAAAGCTCACCTCCCGAAACGATATCGAGACCGGCTCCCTGCTGCGTCAGGGCCTTTAATACAGCCAGATTCGAATTGGCTTTCATGGAATAACAGATCAGGGGCCGGACGCTTTGAAATGCCTTCTGGATTTTGGCGACATGATCCACCAGCGTTTTATGGCTGTAGATATAGGCGGGCGTCCCCGTCTTTTTAACGATGTCGCTCACGCGGACTTGCTCGCAGTAAAGATTGCCTTTGACGTAGGTAAAATCGTGCATGGCGTCTACAGCGTTCTTTCCCACCGCTGGATTTCCTGTTTCACGCGCGAAGGGTGCGTGCTCCCTATCGTCCGCTTGGCTCCGACGGATGCCTTGGGATCAAATAAACGGTAGATTTCGGAATCAATTTTCTTTGAATAATGCCGCCATTCATCCATGGTGAATTCCCTGAGGGATTTCTTCTTCTCAATTCCGTTCGCGACGGCCTTGCCGACGATTTCATGAGCGTCGTAAAAGGCAACGCCTTTGCGTACCAAATATTCCAAAATATCAGTCGCGTACAGATTATCATCCAGTACGGCAAACTCGATTTTCTCGGGCTTAAATTCCAACGTTTCGAGCGTGCCCGACAAGGCTTCCAGCGCCAATTCCGTCTTGTGTATCGCCTGGAACACGGCTTGCTTATCTTCCTGTAAATCACGGTTATAAGCCATCGGAAGCCCTTTTTGCAGCGCCAAGAGACACTGCAAGTGACCGAATACCACGGCACTGCCGCCCCGCACCAATTCAAAAACATCGGGATTCTTCTTTTGCGGCATCAGGCTGGAACCCGTGGCAAAGGTGTCATCGAGCTCAATAAATTGAAAGGGCTCGGAATTCCATAGAATGAAATCCTCACTGAGACGCGATAAATGCATCCAAAGAATCGCCAAGGCGCTCAGGAGTTCCGCCATGAACGCGCGGTCGCTGACAGCCGCCATACTGTTGCCCGTGATCCTCGCAAAACCGAGCTGCCTGGCGAGGAATTTTTGATCGATCTCAAGTGAAGACCCGGCCAAGGCCGCGGAACCGAGCGGCAGCACATCCATCCGTTCGCGCGCATCCGCGAGTCGCCCCTTGTCTTCTTCAGCCATTTCCACATAAGCGAGTAAATGATGCGCCAGCAGCACCGGCTGCGCCCTTCTTAAATGCGTCATACCGCTGATGACTTGTTCGCCCGCCTCTTTCGCCAAGGCTACGAGGTTTTTCTGAAAATGGGCGATTTTTCCGATCAGTTCTCCGGTTTTATCCTTGAGATAAACCCGCGTCGACGTGACCACGAGATCGTTCCGGCTTCTCCCCGTATGCAGTTTTTTTGCGACTTTTCCGATCCTCTCCTCAAGCTTGGCTTGAATTAACGTATGTACGTCTTCATATTCATCGGCCAGCCAATTCCAATCGGCGCCTTTCAAATCTTTTTCCACGGATTTAAGCCCCCGTGTCAGCTTGGACATTTCCGATTTGGAAATGAAACCGGCTTTATGGAGCATGCGCACCCAGACGTCATTGACTCGAATTTCGGCTTCCAGTAATTCCCCGTCGACGGCAAGCGAATAACTGAATTCTTTCAATAAGCCGCTCATCTCTTTTTTGAATCTTCCGCCCCAAAGCGCTGTCATGATTTCAGCTCCTTCATCCCTTCATACGGCAAACCCCAAATTTTCATAAATCCTTCCGCGGCCCGATGGTCAAAGGCGTCTTTAGCCGAATAGGTCGCGAGTCTTTCTGAATAAAGAGAGTTCGGGGACTTTCGGCCCGTCACCGCGACCCGGCCCCGGTCCAGTTTCATGCGGATTTGCCCGCTCACGCGCGATTGATTTGATTTGAAAAATTGATCCAGGGCGTCTTTCAGCGGTGAAAACCACATCCCGAAATACACAAGCTGCGCGTATTTCTCGGAAAGCACCCGCTTGTAATGCAGAAAGTCCCGGTCCATGACCAGACCTTCAAGTTCTCGGTGGGCCGTCAAAAGCACCTCGGCCGCGGGGGCCTCATAGATCTCCCGGCTCTTGATACCGACCAGGCGATTTTCGATCATGTCAAAGCGTCCGACGCCGTATGTCCCGGCCAGTACGTTTAATGATTCAATCATCTCCACCAGCGTCTTTTTTTTCCCGTCGAGCTTAATCGGAATACCCTTTTCAAACTCAATCACTACGGAGCGCGCCTTTTTGGGAGCGCGCGCAGCTGAGCGCGTCATTAAATAAGCATCCTCCGGCGCTTCGCGCCAGGGATTTTCGAGAATACCCGCTTCGATGGCGACTCCCCAAATATTTTTATCGATGGAGTAGGGGCTGCTCTTCGTCACATCCAGCGGAATTTTATTGGCATGCGCGTAATCGATTTCTTCTTCGCGTGATTTAAACCGCCATTCCCTTAAAGGCGCGATAATTTTCAGATGGGGATGGAGCGTCCGCACGCCGACTTCGATCCGGACTTGATCATTCCCTTTCCCGGTGCAGCCGTGCGCGACATACTCCGCCTTTTCCTTGACCGCAATTTCGGCCAGCCGCTTGGCGATGAGCGGTCGGCCGAGCGCTGTGGCCAAAGGGTATTGCCCTTCATAACGCGCCCCGGCCCATAGGGCGGGCAGAATAAATTCCCGCGCGAATTCGGCTTTTAAGTCCTCAATGATGATTTTTTTGGCGCCGGCGGCAAGGGCCTTCTTGCGCAGCCGTTGTTTGTCTTTCACTTCCCCCAGGAACGCGGAAAAACAAATCACATCGAGACCGTACTCCTCCTGCAGCCATTTGACGGCGCAAGACGTATCCAGTCCTCCCGAAAAAGCCAGCACAACCTTTCCCATAAAGCCCTCTTTCTCCCGTAGCTTAACGTGATTCCCGCGTCAAATACAGCAAAATTGCCTTTTGGACATGCATGCGGTTTTCGGCTTGATCGAAAACAATCGCCTGCTTGGATTCCAGGACGTCGTTCGTGATCTCTTCCCCCCGGTGGGCCGGCAGGCAATGCATCACGAGCGCTCCCTTTTTAGCCTTGGAAAGCAGTTTCCGGTTCACCTGCATGCCTTCAAAGGCCTTTTTTTTCTGCCGGCTTTGATTTTCTTCGCCCATGCTGACCCAAACGTCCGTGTACACCACATCCGCCTCGCGCACCGCCTCTTCCGCGCAGCTGAATCCTTGAATCACCGCTTTGCTTTTTTTGGCCATGGCCAAGGCCTCTTTCACGACTTTCGCGTTCGGCTCATGTTTTTTCGGCGTGGCATAGGTTAAATGTCCTCCGAGTTTGGCCGCCAGCAGCATCAGTGAATTGAGCACATTATTTCCGTCGCCGATGAAACAAATCCGGGGATTTTGTTTTCTCGGAAATTTTTCATAGAGCGTGAAAAAATCCGCGAAGGCCTGACAGGGATGTTCCCAGTCGCTCAATCCGTTGATCACCGGTTTTTTGAAATATTTCTCGAATTCAAGAATCGTTTGATGTGAGAAAGTTCTTAAAACCACACCGGACAGGTACCGGTCCAAGACGCGGGCGACGTCTCTGACCTCTTCACGAATGCCCAACTTGATGTCCTGAGGCCCCAAATAAATAGTCGAGCCTCCGAGACTGAAAATGCCCGCATCAAAGGAAATCCAAGTCCGCGTGGACGGTTTTTCAAAAATCAGACCGAACATCTTCCCCGAAAGAGATTCCTTATGGCTGTCGGGAAATTCCTTCACTTCCTCGGCTAATTCCAGAATCGCCTCAACATCTTGAATACTTAAATCATTGATGGAGATCAAAGAATTTTTCTTCATGCATGCACCATCGTTTCCTGAAAGGCCGCATCCAAAATGGCGGCGGCCCGATCAATCAGTTTTTTGCTGACGGTAATGGCCGGCATGATGCGCAGCACCGTTTGCTGAGTGCAATTGATCAGAAGACCTTTGGCCAGCGCCGCTTCCGCCACCGGGGCCCCGGGCACGGTAAGTTCGACTCCAAGCATCACACCTTTACCCCGAATCTCTTTGATCACCGCATGCTTTTGCTTCAGTGATTCGAGTTTACCTCTCAAATAGTCACCCATCTCAACCGCGTTTTTCAAAAGGCGTTCCTTTTGAATGGCTTTGAATACCGCCAAGGCCGCCGCGGTGACGAGCGGATTCCCTCCATACGTTGAGGCATGCGTACCGGGCGTGAATACATCCTTTTTGATTTTCCGGTTCACGACCAACGCGCCGATCGGTACACCGCCGCCGAGCGATTTGGCCAGAGTCATAAGATCAGGTTCGACGCCGTAATGCTGATAAGCGAACATTTTCCCCGTGCGACCCATGCCGGTTTGCACTTCATCGAAAATAAGCAGGAGATCTTTTACATCGCAAAGATTGCGCAGTTCCGCGATAAACTCACGTGTCGCGACCCGAATGCCCCCCTCGCCCTGAATCGGCTCAAGAAAAATGGCGACGGTTTTATCAGTCAGCGCTTTTTTTACGGATTCCAAATCGTTGAATTCCGCGTAGCGAAATCCTTCCGGCAGCGGTTCAAACCCTTTCTGAACTTTTTCCTGGCCCGTGGCCGCAATGGCGGCGAGGGTCCGGCCATGAAACGATTGTTTCATGGTGATGATTTCAAACCGGCCGCTGTCATGCCCGTACTTTCTGGCAAATTTAATGGCGGCCTCCGTGGCCTCCGCCCCGCTGTTGCAAAAAAAGCTTTTTGATGGAAAGCCCGCCTTGGAAATCGTCTGGGCGAGCTGGGCTTGTTTCAAATTCAGGAAATTATTTGAGATATGCAGCATCTTCCGCGCCTGATGCTTCAGGGCATTCACCACCATCGGATGGCAATGCCCGAGCCCCGACACCGCCCAACCCGGGAAAAAATCAAGGTATTCGCGGTCTTCAATGTCCCAGACGCGGGACCCCCGGCCCCGCACCAGGCAAACCGGCAGCTGGGTGTAGGTCGGCAATACGAAATCCGAATACATTTTTTGAACCATTTGATTTTTCATGGAATTTACAGAACGATTTCGGTTCCGATACCGCGGTCCGTGAAAATTTCAAGCAAGAGCGAATGTTTGATGCGCCCGTCGATAATGTGGGCCTTCTTGACCCCGCCCCTGAGCGCCGTCATGCAAGCCCGCACCTTGGGTATCATACCGCCCTCGATGACCTTTTGGTCGATCAGTTCTTGCACATCGTTGACATGCAAGGAAGAAATCAGGGACTGTTCCTCTTCGGGATTGCGCATAATCCCTTGAACGTTGGTCAGAATCATGATTTTTTGAACGCCCATCGCGACGGCGATCTTAGCCGCCGCTTCATCCGCGTTCACATTGTAGGTTTCGCCCTTATCGTCGATTCCCACCCCATAAATCACCGGAACGACGTTGAATTCGGTCAATTCCTTGATCGGTAAGACATTGACTGATGTGATATCTCCGACGTAACCGACATCTTCGCTCGCCTGATGTTTGATGACTTTTAAAATTTCGGCGTCATGCCCCGACAAACCGGTGGCTTGGGCGCCGAAGCGCTGGATGTCTTCCACGATCTCCTTATTGATCTCGGCCAAGGTGCTTACAACCACATTGATCGTGGATTTGTCCGTCACCCTCAAACCGTCGACAAAACGGCTCTGCACACCCTTCTTTTTCAAATTGGCGGTAATGGCCTTGCCGCCGCCGTGAATCAAAATCGGGCGGATTCCGACATAATTCATGAAGACGAGATCATGCAACACATTCTCACGGACGTCTTCATAGGTCATCGCGGCGCCGCCGTATTTAATGAGAATTTCTTTTCCTCTGAATTTCTTAATGTAAGGCAGCGCTTCGATTAAAATGCTCGCCTTGTCGACATATTCCTGCATCGTGGTTTTAAACTCCTTATCAAGAGTAGGCTGCGTTAATTTGGACATATTTGGTCGTTAAATCGGATGTGATAAATTCGGCCCGCCCCCTGCCTTTGCCGATCGCCACATCAATGGTGTAATTTTTCCTTTTGAGAACCTTGTGCGCCTTGGGTAGGTTCAACGCCCGCAATCGTCCCGATACCACCACCGGATATCTACCGAAAGAAATATTTAAAGATGCCGGATTGAAAGCGACACCGCTTGCTCCGACCGCGGCCACAATCCGGCCCCAATTCGGGTCCGCGCCCGCGAGCATGGTTTTAAACAACATTGAATTGGCGATATGCCGTGCCGCCTTTTCGGCTTCCGTCGGATTCTTGGCGCCCGTCACGCGCAGCGTGCAGACATGTGTCACGCCCTCTCCGTCTTCGACCATTTTATAAGCCAGAATGCGGCATACTTCCTCCAGAACTTCGCGGAACATCCGGTAATCGCGATCCACCTTAGCGATCTGCGGATTGCCGGCAGCGCCGTTCGCCAGAACAAAAACCGTGTCATTGGTGCTGACATCGTTATCAATCGCGATTTGATTGAAGGTGTCGTCCACCGCGTGACGGATCGCGCGGCGCAACATGGGCTTGGTGATCGCCGCATCGGTTGTGATAAAGGCCAACATCGTCGCCATGTGCGGATGCACCATGCCCGCCCCTTTGGCGAAAGCGCCGACCGTGATTTTCTTATTTCCCATCGAATAAGACAGCGCCACGTCTTTAACGACAAGATCCGTTGTTAGAATACCCTTGGCGGCGGCATGCGCACCCTCGTCCGACAACCGTTTAACTAATTTGGGGACCGCCCGCTTGAACCGGGCGACCGGAAACGGAACACCGATTAATCCGGTTTGTGCGATCAGGATTTCTTCCCTTTTGATTTTTAAATGTCTGGCCGCTTCATCCACGCAATCCAAAACGGCCTGCTTGCCCTTCGGGCCGTTGACGCAATTCGCGTTACCGCTGGAGGCCAGGATCGCATGATGCTTCGCGCTTTTGATGACCTTCATCGAATGCAGCACGGGCCAGGCCTTGACACGATTGGTTGTGAAAGTCCCGGCCGCCACGCACGGACGCCGGGAATAGATCAGCGAGCAGTCGGATTTCTTTTTTTTGACCTTGATACCGCTGTGCATGCCGCTTGCGACAAATCCTTTGGGGCTTGTCACTGATCCGTGCGATTTTTTTTCCCAAAATGGCTTTACCATGTTTTCAGTCCTTCGTCCTCCGGAAAACCCAGCCGGATATTCATATTCTGAACCGCTTGACCGGATGCACCTTTGAGGAGATTGTCGATGGCGGTCACCACCACAATCCGGCCCGTTCGCGCATCCACTGAAAAGCCGATGTCGCAATAATTCGTATGCCGGACGGCGTGGAGCTGAGGGAATTCTCCTTCCGGCATCACGCGCACAAAAGCTTCCTTGTCATAGGCTTTTTCAAACGCACTCCGGACTTTCGCGTCCTTTACGCCGGATTTTAATTTCGCGTAGAGGGTCGTCAAAATACCGCGCGTGACCGGCAAAAGATGCGGAATGAACGTAACCCGCAGCGGTTTCCCCGCAGCATCCGAAAGCGTTTGTTCGATTTCAGGCGTATGCTGATGACGGTTGACTTTGTAGGCGTAAAAATTCTCATTCACTTCGCAAAATTGCGTCGCCTCATTCAACTTTTTCCCCGCACCGCTCACGCCCGATTTCGCATCAATGACCAGCGTATCTGAATCAATTAAATCCGCTTTCAAAAGCGGCCATAGGCCCAATGCGGCACCCGTCGGGTAACAACCGGGGTTTGCGATCAGATCCGCTTTTTTAATTTTCTCTCTGTAAATTTCTGACAGTCCGTAGACGGCATCCTTTAAAAGTTCCGGGCAAGGATGCCGGTGGCCGTACCATTCCGGATACGCCTTCTCATCCCGCAGACGAAAATCGGCGGATAAATCGATGACGATTTTTTTCGCCTTTCTCAACTGCTTGACAGTTTCAGCCGCTTCGGTATGCGCAAGGCAGACGAACGCAACATCCGCATTCTTTTTAAGGCTTTCGAAATCATACGGACGGACCTCCAGCTTGACGCCTTCCGGAAGTGTCGGTACCAATTTTCTGACCGGAACCGTTTCCTTTGAACGCGTCGTCAGGGCCCGGAGCTCGACCCGTGAGTGCCTCAGGAGAATTTTAACAAGCTCCACTCCCGTGTAGCCCCGCGCACCGATCACCGCACAATTGATTTTATTTTTTTCAGCATTCATAAGAAATAATTTACCTTAAACCGCCTTCACAAAAAACAAATTTTTAACGCAACTCTTTGCCGGGTAAAGGCTTCACGGTTGACAATTTTAAGAAAAAATCCTATCGTAAACGGCCATGAGACATACGGCCGATCACAATCTTGCAAAACTGACCAAGAAACTTCTCCGGATTCCGATAAAAAAAAAGATCCTGCTTGAATCCGCGCTGACCCATCCGTCTTACCGGAACGAACACCCCTGTCCGAAACTGCTCGATTTTGACCGGCTTGAGTTTTTCGGAGATTCTATTCTGAATTTCGTCATCTGCCAGCGCCTGTATCACCTTTACCCTGAAGCCAATGAGGGCATGCTGAGCAAAATGCGTTCCATTCTGGTTTCCCGTAAAATCCTTTCCCGAATTGCCAAAGATCTTCACTTTTTAAGACTGATGAAGCTCGGTAGAAGCCTTCACCATCAGCCGGTCCACATGAAAACCAAAATTCTGGCCGACAGTTTTGAATCCTTTTTGAGCGCCATTTATTTTGACCATGGAATCCGTAAAACAGAACGTTTTATTCTGAAACATTATCGCCCATACTTCAACGTGCGGCGACTCTTCCGCCTGGATTCCAACCCGAAAAGCACGCTGCAGGAGCTTTGCCAGAAAAAATGGCAGCGGCTGCCGGTCTATGAAAATCACATAGCGCCGCACGGCATGAAAACGACCGTTTCGCTGGGGCGGATGCGCCGCGCGACAGCCACTGGCCGCACGCGTCAAGAAAGCGAAGAAAAAGCGGCGCGTCTTCTTATCCGCAAAATCCGTCAAACGTTGCTGCGTGATTCAAAAAGAGCGTCTTCCGGCAAAAAATTGCGCAAAACCTTTTGATGTTTTCGGCGCAAGAGCCGATCCACCAGTCTCGGCACCAGTTCCGGATCGGGCTGCAGTTCCGGATTGCGGAAGGAACCCGTTAAAAGCAACGGAACGGGGCCGAATTGTTTTCCCTGAACCGTTTCAACGCTCCCCAGCATGGGACCGATGTATTCTTCCGTGAAAAAAGGTGATAAGAAAACGTTCAGCCGGTAATTGGCGCTGCCGGTCAGGGCGGTTTCACCGCTGGCTTCAACCGTTAAATCCGGTGAGAGTACGGTTACTTTCTCGGTTAATAACTTATTGCCTTTTAAAACAAATTCCGTTTGCAGATTGTCAAAGGGCGTGCCGCCGGACGCGTATTGTCCGATCTCTTTCAACTCTTGAATATTGCCGATTGTCTGCAATAAATCAATGCGTGTGAAAGACCCCTTGGTCATCGTCAGCACCCCTTTGCCCTGCAGCTCATTCACCCAATCTTGCGCCGGATCGGCCTCGCCTTCAAAGCGCATGTTCACAAATAAATTCCCTTCGAGTGGTGAAACGGCTTGAGATCCCCGATTCAGAAAACGCGCCATGTTCAAATGATCAATTTTCAAATCCACTCCGTAACGCGTTTTGGCGGAAACGGGAGCGATTTTGCCTTTTATGCTCGCGCTGCCCTCATAGGCGTTAAAACGAATGTCCTCAATCAGCCAGCTTTGATCCTTGATCTTTAAATTTGCGCTCAGATCACCCAAAGATTCACCCGCCGGAAAATAACGCTGCACCCAATAGCGAATGTCCTTGTATGGGCTCGTATCGGAACGGATCTGCCACTCCGTCAACCAATTTTCCAACTGATTCAGCACCTTTAAAGGCTCAATCCGCTCCGAGGTGATTTTGATTTCCGCGAACGGATTGTCGAACATGTTGTACATTTGACCCTGAGCCCGGATGGGGGCTTCCGCAATCACAGCTTTAAAATCTTTAACCACGAGCGCCATCGGACCATAATCGACAGCCAGGGACGGAATTTTGATTGCGGGCGCATCGCTTCTTGCCAAATACCCGTTCTCCAATGTGATATTCATCATACTGAGCGACTCGCCCAAGTCTTTCAAGTGCCCGTTCCAATTGGCCAAAACTTTCAACTCGCCCTGAAGGCGATAATGACTGAACAGGGGTAATAAGCTTTCCCATCCGGCGAGCTGAAATTTATTGGTCAGGATATTGATTTGCCCCTCACCCCCCTTCAGCTTCACATCGCTCAGCGTTCCTTTAACATTGGCATCCTGAAACTTGAGAGAAAAATCACCCGACAGCACTTTGGATTCTTTTAACAAGAAATCCAACGTCAATTGGAGCGGAAGTTCTTTCGGCTTTGAAAAATACCTGCCGTAAGTCAAGATGGCGTCTTTAAAATCCCCATTCGCGTGTATCGATAAATGATCCAACCTCCCTTCGAAAGTGGCTTCCATGTTTACCGGACCCGAAAATCCGATATTAAACGGAATCGCTTCTTTCAGCGGAATCCAGTATTGAGGAATAGATTCCAACATCACACCTCTGGATGTCAGGCGCATTTCTTGAATCTCACCGGTCCCCAAAAACAAGGCTCCTGCCAGCTCCAGTACACCCATGGGTGAAATCATCCGGCTTTCTTCCATGCGCAATTCCTCCGTGATCGGGTTCCATGCTAAATCCAGCTTCAATTCTCCCTGGATATCCGAGGATGTCAGCAGACTTCCCTCGCTGCGCGCTTGATAGACAAAATCGCGCAATTGAAGCGAGGACATCCAATGTAACCATTCATCGCCGGCCGTTTTCGTGAATTTCATGTTGCTTGTCACCTGTCCTTTGACGATTTCAATCGGAAGCGACAATTTCAGCTGCTCGACCCATTCGACAAGATGCAGCCATCGCAATTGAATGGCTCCTTCCATTTGCAGCGCTTTCCAATCCCACACACCGAAACGCTCCGCGGTCATCGTGCATTCTCCGGAAAAGACTTTCGGCAATCCCGCCAAGTCGCCCTCAAAGCGAACACGCATGGGGTGCTTCTCCCGAAAAGGGCGGATAGACAATCGAAAATTTCCGATTTCAATCGGCTCCTTCCAAACGTCATAGGGGGAAACCATCTCGACTTGCCCCTGTTCGATGACCACTTTGGATGCAAACGGGCGCCCGATCAGCATACCTAAAAGGTTCATCCGGATTTTGAATTTCTTTGCCGCAAGATCCAAATCCTGCTCCGCGATTCCCTGCAACGTAATATCTTCAAAAACCACACCGGGCTCGGGGAAAAAAGTAATATGAAACGTTTCATACGCAAACGTTCCGCGCGTTGAGTCTTCGATGGCTTGGATGATTTTATGTTGAACGAAATCGGGGTTGAGGAAAAAACGGGAGAGGTAGAACAGTCCGCCCAATCCGAGAAGAGAAAGCAAAACGACAAGAAGGGCTATACGCTTCATTCAAGGACTAAGCTCATCCGTTTTAGTAGTAGGTGCCTGAAGAGGTTGGACCAACCGGAGGCTGATAACTGTAATCTTCCAGAAATGCCTGGCAGCCGGATAGGACCGCGGCAACCACGAAAATCAATAACGCGATAACCAAAGACCGCATCAACGTTTCGTGTATTGAAAACTTTTGCGGGCACCTTTATGGCCGAATTTTTTTCGTTCTTTTGCACGGGGATCGCGGGTGAGGAAACCCGCACGGCGCAAAACGGACCGCAATTTATCATCATACTGAACCAGAGCCCGGGCGATGCCCAAACGGACGGCTCCGGCCTGACCGGCCAGTCCCCCGCCTTGCACCGTGGACTTTACTCGAAACTGATCCATTAATTGCGTAGTCACAAAAGGTTGCTCGACAATCATCTTCAGATTGGCCCGCTTTAAATATTGCATGGATTCCTGCCCGTTGATGCAGATGCCTTTCTTGCCCGGCATCAACCAGACTCGCGCCACGGCTTCTTTGCGGCGACCTGTAGCATAAAATACGGTATTGGCCATAAAAATAAACTCTCCTAGATTAGACTTCTAAGGCAATAGGTTTTTGGGCCTGCTGACGATGTTCCGCGCCGGCATAAACTCGCAATCGCCTTAACATTTCGCGTCCCAACTTATTTTTAGGAAGCATGCGGGATACGGCGCGGGTAATAATTTCTTCGGGCTTTTTCTCAAGCAACTCTTCAAAAGAATAGGTTTTGATACCGCCCGGATACCCGGAATAATGCTTATAAATTTTCTCCGTCCGTTTTTTTCCCGTCACATGCACTTCCTCGGCATGAATCACCACCACCTGATCGCCGGAAAGCTGGTCTTTTGAAAAGACCGCCTTCCCCTTGCCGATCAGTATGCCGGCAATGCGCGTGGCAAGACGCCCCAGCGTCTTCCCTGAAGCATCCACCAGATAGGTTTTACGATCAAAATCTTTTTCTTTGGGAATATAAGTTTTCATTTTTCGTAACTCGTTGTCAGACTTGGAAAAAGGTTCAAAAGTATAGCAAAACAGGGGCGGACTGTCAAAACGTTTTATAAAAACTTAACCTTATTTGTATCAATAGGTTACGTCAACCAGCGAGAGCCCCCGAGCAGGTGCGGCTGCACCTGCCCGCTTGCGATCTTTAGATTTCAAAATAGCGGCAAGCTCCACAACCCTTATTTTACCCCGGCCTAGGTCGAGTAATGCGCCGACCAAGTTGCGCGCCATACGGTATAAAAACCCATCGGCCTGAATCCCTATGGTTAGCATGTGGCCGCGTTTGCGAATATCAACGCGGTGAATGGTGCGAACGGTCCCGCGTCTTTTCTTTTCCTCCGCCCGCTTGCCATTCGCACAGCAGAAAGCCCGAAAATCGTGCCTCCCCGTCAAAAGCCGTGCTCCGTCCCGCATGTGCCGTATATTCAGTTTTTCAGTTATGTGAAGGGTAAATGCGGCGTTCAGCGGAGAACGGATTGGGTGATTCCAAATTTGATACTGATAGGTTTTATGACGGACATCGTAGCGCGCATGATACCGCATGGGCATCGAGACGACTTCTTTGACAGCGATGCTGCGCGGCAAGAGGGCGTTTAAACCTTTTTGCATTTGCGCCGTACTCATGTCGCTTGCCGTATGAAAATTAACGACTTGATGCGCGGCATGCACACCCGTGTCGGTGCGTCCGCTCGCGGCCTTGATTTTTGTTTTTTGATTCAACAAACGGCTTAATGCCTTCTCGAGAGCTTCCTGCACGGTGGGATGATGCGGCTGTTTTTGAAAACCAAAAAAAGCTGATCCGTCATATTCCAGAACCAACTTGATGTTGCGCGTATCGTTCACCGCTTCTTGCCGGCCCAAAGCTCGGCAATTTGAATCGCATTCAAGGCCGCTCCTTTACGCAGCTGATCGCCGCTGACAAACAGGGCCACGCCGTTCGGTGCAGAGCGGTCCTCGCGAATGCGCCCCACTAAAATATCGTCTTTACCGGCCGCTTCTACCGGCATCGGGAAATAATTTTTATCCCGTTCGTCAACCACCCGGACGCCGGGGGCTCGATGCAGCGCATCATAGATTTGTTCTAAGCTGACTTTCTTTTTCAGCTCCGCAAAAATAGCTTCGGAATGCGCCCGGTAGACCGGGACGCGAATCGTCGTGGGTACGACCTCGATGGCGTCATCATGAAATATTTTCTTCGTCTCATTTCTCATTTTGATTTCTTCGGTGCAAAATCCGTCTTCGTGAATGGGGCTGTTATGTGAAAACAAATTAAACGCGATTTGATGGGGAAAAATTTTAGGCGTCGGGCTTTTGCCGGCCAGAATATCGCGCGTTTGTTCTTCCAGCTCCAGCATCGCCTTGGCACCGGCGCCACTTGCGGATTGATATGTGGCGACTACAATCCGGCGGATTTCGGCCAAGCGGTGAATCGGATAAAGCGGCACCAGCATGATAATGGTCGAACAGTTAGGGTTCGCGATGATCCCTTTGTGTTTATCGATATCTTCGGGATTGATTTCCGGCACCACCAAGGGTACGGCGGGATCCATGCGAAAAGCACTGGTATTGTCCACCACGAGGGCGCCGGCTTTGACCGCATGCGGCGCCAATTCCTTGCTGACCGACCCTCCGGCGCTGGACAGCACGAGATCTAAGTTTTTGAACGAACCGGGACCGGCTGTTTCGACGGTAATTTCTTTGCCGCGGAAAGGAAATTTCTTTCCGGCCGATTTTTCGGAAGCAAGCAACTTCAACTCGTTGACGGGAAATTTCCGCTCATCCAGCAATTTCAAAAATTCCTGCCCGACGGCACCCGTGATTCCTAAAATAGCGACGCGCATGGGTTTCATGTTATCCCGTGATCTTTTGAACGACCAAATCCCCCATTTTTGAGCACCCGACTTTTTGAAATCCTTCTTCCCAAATATCCGGCGTCCTGTAGCCTTCCTTCAGAACATCTTCAACAGCTTTTTCGACGCTGAGGGCCAAATCATGCAGGGTGAAACTGTATTCCATCATCATGGCCACCGAAAGGATCGCGGCCAACGGATTGCATGCGTCTTTGCCGGCAATATCCGGCGCTGAACCATGCACCGGCTC
>JBFHCO010000012.1:0-24659 GCA_041585205.1 Candidatus Omnitrophota bacterium
CCGAGGTTCCGATGGGATTCATCGTAATTGATGAGATATCATTTCTTAAATTTAACCCGGACGCTGTACGTTTTTTAACGTCTTTGTCGGAGTGGGCTTCTAAATCGCTTGATAATGCGTTATCGTCAAGCACGCTGCGCATGGTAGATGTTTACGATAAAGATTTGAAGGTTTTTAAATATGAATATGCGGTTCGTCGGCTTAAAGAGGAGCTTTTAAATGTCAAGGTCAGCGACCGATCTTCCTGCGTGCTGTTGATTCAGATCAAGGATTTAAATCAAATGAACGAAGAAATGCAAAAGAAGGCGCTGAAGGCCATGGCTTTCGTCATCAGCCATACGCTGCGCAGCGGAGACACCGTGGCGCAATATACGGAGAAAGACACCTTTCTCGCCATTCTTCCGGGAACGGATTTAACGGGGGCTGACATTGCCATCAAGCGCATTTTAGAGCAGGTGAAAGCCTTTGCCTTTAAACCGTTTGAGCAAAGCGACAAAACACTTGACGTGAGCATTTCTAGCCGGCTTTTGGAGCCTCAACATGAAACGGAAGCCGACGTTTTTGGGGAGAGACAGAAGACTCTAAAGCATTGAACGGAGGTGCGGATGAACCTCCCCTTTTTTTGTTTTACAATCGGGATCGCGATTGAGACCGTCAGTTTGACGGTCTTTTTTCAGAATAACATTCTGAGCCCCTCTCCGCTTTTTTTCCTTTCCTTTTTGCTCCATTGCGCCGGTATCACGTTATATTCTTACGGCATCTACAAGGGCGCGGCCATCCATCATTTCAACAGCCCCACTAATTGGTTTATCATCAGCTTGTTACTTTGCTTTATCTTTCCGGGAGTAGGTGTCTTATCGATGTTATTTATTTATATAGTGATGGCGCGGCACCCCTGGGAAAAGAGCGCGATTTATGATGAGTATGAGCGCTATATCACGTTTGATTTCAAGCCGGAGGAAAAGCGCATGGCTCCGGACCGCTTATTTGAAGAAATCGAAAGTGAGTTGGAGGTTTCTCCTCTCGTGGATGTGATGGGTCAGGATGACATTCCGCTGCGCCGCGGTGCGATTCACGTGATGAATAAACTTCCTAAAAAAGATGCCGTGCGTCTTTTGAAGATGTCCACGTCGGATAAGAATCTTGAAATTCGCTTTTGCGCGGCGGCTGAACTATCGGAGCTTGAAGCTGAAATCAATGAAAATATCAATATGGCTAAAAAGGAAGTCGAGCGCAATCCCGGTTCCGGCGCCGCCCACTTGTCGTTAGCCAACGCTTATGCCGAATACTACGAATGCGGTATTTTAGACGACATCACAGCCGCTTATTACATGGATTTAGCGTACCGCCAGTATTCGAAAGTTCTCGATTTAATGGGTCCGGAGGTTAAGGTGCTGAATTATTTGGGTAATCTGGAAACGCAGCGGAAAAAATACGACGATGCGTGCAAGATTTTTGGCAGGGTGCTTGAGCTGGATCCTGAAAATGTTTTTGCCAATGTCGGCATTATCCAAACGTATTACGAAACCGGGCAAATTGAGCGCGTGATTCGATATGCCCGCGGTTTAGCGAAGCGCATGCCTGAAACAAAGGGCCCTATGCGCGAAATCATTCAATTTTGGGCGTCCTAGACAATATGAGGTGTCACACAGCATGACCGATGTCGCTGAATTGACGAGAATGGTGGAAGAGCTTAAAAGTCCGCGGCCTTTTATTCGGGGAAAAGCGGTGGATAATTTGATGATGTTACGGGATCCAGAAGCGATCCCGCGCCTCTTTAAGATTGTTTCAAAGGATGTTGATTTTATCAAAGTGCAGTTCTGTCACTGGCTGGCCAAAATACAGACAGAAGCGGCGGTGCCTCCTTTGATAATTCTGCTGTTAAGCAAGAGCGAGCCAGTTGCCTATGCAGCGATGCACGCGCTCGATCAGATCGATAACGACCGTAAAACCGAAGCCCTGATGCTGCTTTTGCGTCGCGGAAACCGGTTTTCAAAAACTTATGCAATCCGGTCTTTAGGAGCCAACAAAAAAATCAAAGCGATGCCGTATCTGATTACCTTATTGCAAGATCAAGACAAGGAAATTCGCGAATTGGTGATCGATGCATTAAGGCAAATCGGAGATCCGGCCGCCGTGAAACCCTTGATAAAGTTACTGAATTCGGTCGACGAAGACACGCTGCATCGAACGTTATTTGCGCTCGGTGAAATGGGCGATGTGCGAGTGGGCGCGAATTTGACCAAATTCATGAACCATCCGAGCGAGAAAATCCGCAAGGCGGCGGTTTGGGCTCTCGGCCGTCTGAATTATCGTAAGGCTGCCCCCGACTTTTTCAAGTTGCTAAAAAACGATACATCCGAAATCGTCCGGGAGGAGGTTTGTAAACGGTTCGGAAAGTGGGGAGGCAGGGCTATCGTTGAAGCTTTGCTTTTTGCAAAAACTTATGATCCGTCTCAAAACGTGCGGGTTTTTGCCGAATGGGCGATTTCCGACATTCCGCTGAGCGAGAAGGAGGAAGTGCTTGCCAAGCTGACGGATTCAAAGGATGAAAAATTGCGCGGCGAAGCCTATTTGGAACTCGGGAAAACGGGCTCTGAGAGATGGATCATTAAGATGGAAAGGGCGTTGGATTCCGAAAAAAATCCGCAAATCAAATCCAGCATTTCCGAAGGTCTTGCGTTTTTGCGGAAGCAGAAAGTGGGGTCATCCGGACTGAGGTCCGAAATATGAAAACGGATATCTGTCTCATTTTGGAGGGAACGTACCCTTATGTATACGGCGGAGTGTCTTCCTGGATTCATCAGATCGTAAAGGCTTATCCGGACCTGACTTTTTCCATCGTTCATATTTCATCGACGGGTGATACGCTGAAAAGTCCCAAGTACCAGATCCCGTCGAATATTTTGGCATTCAAAGAAATTTATATCCACGATTTCGTCAATGAAAAATCCCGAACGTACGGTACGAAAAAAGAAGGCTGGGATGCCATCAAAGAGTTTTACGGAAAATTCAGCGCGGATACACTGCCCGACTTCGAGCCTTTTTATGAAAAAATCATTGATCCCACATCGCGACGTCTCAATACAAATGACATTCTTTATTCCAAAGATTCCTGGAATTTATTGATTGATTATTGCAAAAATCAACTGACCAATTATTCATTCGTGGATCTTTATTGGACGCTGCGTTTTATTCATGTACCAATCCTTGCACTTTTTAATGCCACCCTTCCGGATGCATCCGTCTACCATACGGTATGCACCGGGTATGCCGGACTGCTTGCCGTCATCGCCAAACTTCGGAAAAAGGCGCCGATGATTTTGACCGAACACGGGATTTATACCTATGAGCGGCAAATTGAAATCAGCCGCGCCAAATGGTTGCAAACGGACATGGAAGATGTTGCGCGCGCCACACGCAGTTTGGGTTACTTGAAGGATTTGTGGAACATGAAATTCCAAGTTTTGAGCAAACTGGCCTATCGTTATGCCGACCAGATCGTGACTTTATTTGACGGGAACCGCCGCGTTCAAATCCATGGAGGAGCTGATCCCGGAAAAATACGTATTATCCCCAATGGTATCGATATCCCGGCCGCCGCACGCAAGGACCGCAAGTCGCATGGCGTCACTACGATTGGTTTCGTGGGCCGCATCGTACCCATCAAAGACGTGAAAACGCTGATCCGAGCCGTCAAAATCGTGAAGGAAAAACTTGGTGATCTTAAAGTATACATCATGGGGGAGGGCTCTGAAAATCCGGCATATGTGACCGAATGTCGGGTATTGTCTCAAATGCTCGGGCTGGAGCAGACGATTCAATTTACCGGGAATGTGGATGTGGAAGATTATTACCCGGAATTGGATTTGGTGGTGCTCACAAGCATCAGTGAAGCTCAGCCGCTTTCGCTGCTCGAGGCCATGAGTTATGGGGTGCCGGTAGTAGCCTCAGATGTCGGCGCTTGCCGGGAATTACTTTTTGGTCGGGATAACGAAGATAAAGCGCTCGGGTCTTCAGGTTTAGTCAGCAATATCGGCAATCCGAATGATACGGCCGATGCGATCGTGAAAATTATCCAGGACGAAGTTCTTTGGAAACAAATGTCCCGCGCCGGACGGAATCGGGTACAACGCTTTTATACATCGCAAAACATGATCGATAGCTATCGGGAATTATACAACACTTATTTAAAACAGCCGGCGATGGCTGTTTAAAAATAGGAGATTTATGGCAGGCATCGGGTTTGAATTAAAAAAACTGACTCACGATGAAACCTTTTTGGGCGACATCCGGGCCTATCTCTACGCCGGGATCGTGTCGTCGGGCCCATGGATCATCTCGATTCTCTGTCTATCCTTCTTTTGGGTGTTTTCCGCGCCGACATTGGACATTGAAATTCAAAAGGCATTGCGGGTAACCGTCATTTACAATTATGCCTTCTCGCTCATCACGACCGGAATGCTGCAATTGGTTGTGACGCGGTTCTTAGCGGACCGTCTCTACCTAAAGCAAAAAAACATTTTTCTTCCGACTTATGTCGGTTTGATCGTGGTGACCGTCGTCGTCCAAAGCCTCTCCGCATTGATATTTTATTCATTCAGCCATTATGATTTCCATTTCAAAATCATCGGCATCATCATGTATGTCACAATCAGCTGTATATGGCAGACAATGCTGTTTCTTGCCGCTGCGCGGGATTTTTTGGCGGTGGTCGGGGCCTTTGTGATCGGTTGTTTTGTCAGTTTCGTGCTCGCCGTCATGATGGGGAATCCCTACGGATTGAATGGTTATTTAGCGGGATTTACGATCGGCCAAATCCTGATAGTTTTTCTTCTGACACAGCGTGTATTTTATGAGTTTGACTCGATCGTCGTTTGCCGCTTTGACTTCTTGAGGCAGATTCCGAAATATTTTGATCTTCTCTTAATAGGAACATTTTATTATATCGCGGTTTGGATCGATAAGATCATCTATTGGCTGTCTCCCACGGGCGAGAGAATCAGCAATCTATTTTATTCGCACTATCCGTATGACAGTTGCGTCTTTTTGGCGTATCTGACCATCATACCGGCATTGGCGCATTTCATGCTGGATGTCGAAGTCAATTTTTACGATAGCTACAGAAGTTTTTACGGAGCCATTGTGCGCAAGGGATCCTTTCAGGAGATTGAAACAAAGAAAAATGAAATGAAAAAAGTTATTTTCGAAACGGGTTCACGCATGTTGGTGCTCCAGACCGTGGTGACGGCGCTTTTTCTTTTTTACGCGCCCCTTTTGGTTGATTTCTTAAGTCTTGAGAGGGAAGACATTTCGGTCATTTGGGCGGCCGGAATCGGAGCGTATTTCCACTCGTTTCTTGTCGTGGCCTTGATTCTGATCATGTATTTTGACGAAAGAAAAATGGCGGTAGGCGTCTCATTCTTTTTTCTCGTGACCAACGTTTTATTTACCCTCTATGTGATTCACTATGCGCCCGATGCTATGGGGTATGGCTATGCGCTTTCGGCCTTCACGTCTTTATGCCTGGGAGTAGGAGCGGTAATCTGGATTATTAAAAATGTCGAATTTTTGACCTTCATCCGTCAGCCTCATGTAAAACCCAGCCTACCTTCGGAAGGAGCCACTGATTTAGAGCGTCCCGAACGCGGAAAAGCGGCGGTCGCCTCAGCTCAAGCCGCCGGAGCGGCAGGACGTTAATCAAACAAGCTCATGCGCGCTTCGAATATTCGTACCATGCACACAACCCATTCACGCAGACCCTCCATTCTAAAGTCATAGACCGTGGAGGCATCGATGTTGAATCAGTCGGATACAAAGAATCACTTCACCGAGTCTCTCGCACGATCCCTGTTTCTCATATTTATCGCATCGATGCTTTTTTTGTCTTTTTTACCGGAAGATAAGTATTCTTTTTTAATGCGCGAAGATGGTCCCGCAGAAAATGGAACCGTGATCGCTTGTTTTTTGGGAGCGTATTTCTGCATCAAATCATTTCTTTTGAGAAAACGATTATTTTCAAAAATCAGTCCATTTTTTCTTTTCGGTGCGCTGCTCTTTGTCTTTGCGGGCGGTGAAGAGATGGATTGGGGACAAAGAATTTTTGCATTCAAGACGGTTGACCAACTTAAGGCCGTGAATTATCAAGGCGGCTTCAATATTCACAACATCAAAAATATCGATGATATCGTCTATCTGGGCGGATTTGGCGCTATTATTACGATACTTGGAATTTTCCCTCTCTTTAGTTATGTTTTACGCTGGTTCAGGAATATTTATATTCGATTGAGCATTCCGCTCATGCCTAAATCCGTTTGTCTCAGCGCATGGCTTGGTTTTTTCATTTTATTGCTTTATCCGCAGCTTCGATATCATCCGGATAACCTGCTGGGGATGCTGAAAATATTTGAAATTCAGGAGCTTCGAGAATTTTATTTTTGCTTTATCGTATTTGCTTATGTATTTGCCGAATATTTTTATCTTTTGAAATATAAATCAATTTTCAATTTTGAACGACATGATTAAGTTAATTACGATAAAAAAAGGTGATTTACTTGCTTTATTGAAGGATATAAGCCTGTTTATTGATCATAACAAAGCTCTCATTGTTTTCGTCGTCTTCATTATTTTCATCGGAAATCCCTTGGTTGCAGAATGGCGACGGTATCGCAACGTATGGGATCAGAATATTATTTATCAGGATCAGCGACTCGGTATCATTGAGGGGGAAGATGTGACGTGGACCAACGCCCTCATTACGAAAAGACGGCGGGAGGGCACATTTAATGGAAAGTTTCTTTCGGTTTATACATTGCAGAAACCGGATGAAGGACATATTTCACTCAAATATCAAATATCCGTTAAAAAAACCGGTATCTATAGAATTTATATCGCAGGCAGTCCTCCCGGCGCCTTGACGAGAAGCATGAATACCGGATCCGGCATTTACTTCAGTCCTTATGAAGTCATTTTGGATCGTCAATTACCCGTCGAATTATCCGAAGAAAAGAGAAGTCGTGAATCCGGCCGGCCCCGCTTTTTTTGGTATTATCAGTATGCGGTTGATATGGATATTTCGAAAGTAGGCGAATTCATTATGGCAGAAGGTTTGCACGAATTGGAATTTAAAATCAAAAGATCGCGGCTTTATGATGACCACTACGTCATTTATTTGGATGCTATTTTCATTGTCCCGGCCGATTGGAAACCGGAGAAAGAACTATTTTCTTATCCTTCTGACATGTTTTTATTTTGATGGAACATCAGCCCCCTCCATCAAATAGCCCACGATAACGTCGTGGGCCTTTTTTGTGTTACGGCCCATCGTTTTTTCTTGCAGCCAGCCGATCATTCGACTTCGGGAGAAGGAATTGTAGCTCTTCACAAGCGGCCGCAAAAATTTTTTAGCGCCAAGGCCCTTCATAGCTTCCTCAAGCGATTTTCCGCTGAATTCAAGCAATAGATTGTTATTCATGGCGAGGCCGATTTGAGGGCTTTCTTCCATAATGGAGAGCAGATACGCACCGTTGCTGATGCCCGAAAGAGGAAAAGGCAGCGGCAATGCCGATATGAACATCACGCGGAAGCTGTGAATTCTCCGCTTTTCGAACTCCCCCTTAAACGTGTAATAGAACCAGTTTCCCAGCGTCCAGGAGGGCCGCAGAACGGCCGAAATCGGCGCCGCGACATAGGAAGGGGTGCCAAGTCCGATGACGGCATGCACGGCCAGATTTTTCATAGCGAGGCGGATATTTTCACCCGTTTGGCCGCTGCGGTAATCCTGAAATTCCGCGTCGCTTAATTTACCTTCTTGATAAAGGCGCGTGACGGTTTTCTCAATTTCCTTGCGGCTCAAGGGTTTTGAAAATTTTTCTTCAAAGCGTGTCAGGGCGCGCGGACGGATGTCGAGCCGCCCGCCGTGCAGTTTCGCAAGTTCCGTGGCTTCTTCCAAGCGGGCCATTTCTTCCGCGCCCAATTTATCAAGCAATTTGTGTTTATAATCTTTGAGGAATCGAGCGAGGTCGTCAAAATAGATTTTGTCATAGCCCATATGGCCGCGCGCATCGGGGATGGGGACGCTTTGCTCATAATCGACGATCGTAATTTGGCTGTCGCGAAGAATAAAATTTGTGTGGGAGAAAGGATTGGTTTGCCCAAAGCTCCAGGTCGGCATACCGATCGTATCAAAAAATTTTTCGAGTTTCTCGGTGGTGTGATACAAGACCCGTTTTTCTTGCCGCGAGGGAAGATGCCCTTCGATGAAAGGAGCGGTGAATCCGTTTTCAAGCAGGTCCACCCCGTCACATATGGCAACCCGTTCGTCGGAAAAACGTGCCAGGCGGTGCGCAAGGCGCCGTTTCCAATAGGCAAATTTAATCCCTTCGGGCGTAGCCAGCGGATGAGGTGATTTATAAAAAAAACCGTTCCATAACCGGGCGGAGAAGCCCGGTATAAACAGCTTTTTGACATAGGATCCGACGGGCCGTTCAAAACGGTAGACTTTTCCGACTCGGCCTTGACTGATCAGCGTATCTGCCATATCTTCTTCCCTTAGTGTACCTTATTTAACGGCTATGAGAATTCATTACTTTCAGCATGTTCCATTTGAAAATCCCGCCTCTATTTTGAGTTGGGCCACAGCCCGCAAGGCCGCGCTTTCATCGACGCACTGGTTTGACAATAATCCGCAAATGCCTTCTTTGGACGCGTTCGATCATCTGGTCGTGATGGGCGGGCCGATGGGTGTTTATGATTAAAAAGAATCCCGAAAAAGGAACTCGGCCAGTTCCCGGTTCGCAAAACGCCTGAAGCCAAACACAGCTCCATTTATAAATCCTTGCCGGATGCTATGATGGTTTTTCATTGGCACGGGGATGCCTTCGATTTGCAGGAAGGAGCGGTGCGCACGGTTTCAAGTGCGGCATGCGTCAATCAGGCTTTTCAATATGACCGGCACGTTGTGGGTATTCAATTCCATTTGGAGTCAACCCCGGAAAGCCTCGGCCGTTTGATCGCGCATTGCGGTCAGGAGTTAATGCCGGCCCCGTTTATTCAATCAGCCGATCAAATGACCCGAATGCAGGCGGAAGACTGTAAGATGATCAATTCGTGGATGAGTGAAATTTTGACTCGCTTAACAGGGTTTGAGGCAAACGTGGGCGATTAGATATCGATAATGTCGTCGTTCAAGGGGTCAAGCGTATCTTCCGCTTCGGATAACGTCTCTTCCACGAAGCCGCGCTCTTCCTCCAGGAGTTCATCCGGATCATCGCCGAGGATAGGATCATCATCAAACAGACCTTCTTCTTCAAAAAGTTCCTCAACCTCAAAGAGATCATCGTTTAACAGATCATCCTCCAGCGGATCATCCTCCAACAGATCATCATTTTCTGACAAATCATGATCCAGGCGGTCGTTTAATTCGCTTCCGTCATCGCCGCCCGGAAAATCAAGCGCCTTATCGTTTTCGGAATAGCTGAGGCCCGCTTCTTCGCGTTCCGTTTCACCCTTCACGAACTTTTCAAGATTGTCCTGTGATTGACGCAATAATTCAGAAAGAAGCGCGGCTTGCTTTTCATTCATCGGTTTCGCCGTTTTATCCTCTTCTTTTGCGCCGGGTCTAAATTCCAAAAATTCACCGGAATCAACCCGCACTACGTCGCGCAATGTATTCGCCAAACCGACCGGAAAATTGTCCACCGCACCTTCGGAGACATAGGTGCCGTCAAGTTCGGCAGCCGATTCATACACGCGCAGGAAACGCGTACCGCGCACCGCGGCCACAGAAACAGGTGTCGCGATTTGATAAGAAGAATCTTTGGGCAATGCATCCAGCGCGCTGAAAATATTGCCGTCCAGCAAAAGAATATCTGTCGGCTCAATCGAGCGGAAAATGGCAAGCGTCTTCGCACCGATGCGCGCAATGTTCATGTGACCGTCATCGTATGATAATTCCACGTAAGAATTTTTTCCGGTTCGAATCCGATCACCCGGGATCAGGATCTGGCCTTCGGAAAGCGAAGACCAGCGGTCCCGGTCCCGTTTGAGTACATGCACATCACCCTCAACCCGGTAAACAGTTGCTTGATGATCCCGCGTCGAATCGACCACGGTATCCCGAGCCGTGTTATGCGTCAAAAGAGGGGACGCGGAGGTGAGGCTCGAAGGTGAAGAGGGAAGCGGAGACTTTACCGAGAATTGAGCGTGCTGTGAATGGGCGATGGGAATCAGAACTGACGCTGCGAATAACAGGATGATTAGGTATCTTTTTCTCATAGCATCACTCAAATACGCGGCAAATTGACCAGCCGCAACTTCACTATCAAAGCTAACATTAATACCTTAAAATACAAGCCTAAGAAATGATATGCTATATTTTGCTATCTTTTGATAGTTTTTAGATAGAGAGCGCTGGGGGATCTCGTGGCTTATGCTAGATTTTGCCCGCAGTGTCCAGCATCTTGCAAATCCCCTCGCGTGTGGGTTCAGCTCCGAAAACGCGGCGCCAAACTTCGGGGGATTCCATGCAAAGGTAGAGGGGGACTTCCGGAGCCAAACGGCGGATGGCAGCCGCCATCGCGCGGTAGATTTCGATGCGGCGCGGTTTGAAGTAGCGCAGTTTTCCGTCCATGCCGCGAATCCATTCCGCGGTTGCCAGATTTGATTTAGGAAACCGCTGCTGCATGATGGGCTTCAGCCCTTTCATCATACGCAGGCAGCCGAGACTAATCCAGGCAACGGAAACAGCGGGTATCTCAGCGAAAAGTTTTTCAAGAATTTCGCTGTAATCTTTCTCCCATCCGGGATAATCAATAATCGGGTCAAAATGAAAACCCGTGCGGTATCCGGCGGCGATTACTTTTCCGGCCGCAACGAATCTTTCTTCGAGCGTCGCGCATTTGTGCTCTTCTTCTGATTGAATTTTAAGGCTGTTCATAGACCAGGATACGATGGTTTTACCTTTTGAATCTAAATTCAGCAGAGAATCCACGCCGTCGCTTTTGGTTTTAAGCTCCAAAACGGCGTTGGACTGACTGGCAAAAAAGGGAACCAGAATTTTGGAAAAACCGGTCAGATGGTCGAGTGAAAGGGAATCCGCCAATTGCCCAGTGCCGATTCTAAAAAAACGCTCCGGATTGAGAAGCAGCGTTTCCTGCAGCCGGTTTAAGGCGTCCTCGATATTCACATAAACCGTCAGCATCGGATTCGTCAGGTAGGCCTGCAGGATGCAGTAGCTGCATTCAAGATCGCAGCCCTCGGCGAGATGCAGCGTATGATAATCACAGGATAAATAATCTTCTGATTCGGGGAAGGGTTTGAACGAGCGGCCGCGGTCATACGCCAAGAGAAGATCGCGTTTACCTTCCCCAATGGCGTCGGTCCGGCTGCGGATATTTTGCTGCAGCGCGCGGACATCCTCCACGGTTTCAACCGGGACATCCGGCAGCGTGCGGAGCACGTGTTCGGTTACGGCGTAACCCTGCGCCGCTTTTTCCAGATAAATTTTATGCGGTTTGAAGCGTTTCATGGACGGATTGTAAAAGGGTTTGAATTTTTAAAACTTCGTCCTGCTTGCCGCGTTTGGCCGCGCCCGCGCAGTAGATTTCGGCTTTGGAAAGGAGGATGGACCGCGTCCGCTGAGCTTGTTCAGCATTTAATACGCCCGACTTTAAGATTTTCACCAGCGAAACAATGCGAAATCGGTCCATCGCCGGAAACGCATGCGAACGCTGGTCGGTATGACCGCCGTATTTGATGACAAACGGCGTTTCAATCAAACCGACGGGTTTTGCGGCCGTGATGCGCAACCACAAATCATAATCTTCACAGGCCGGTAGGGATTCGTCGAAAGACCCGATTTCCTCGAACACCCGGCGATGCATCATCGCGGCGGAAGGGCTGATGATGCAAAGCGGCAAACAAGCCTCAAAAATCCGGCCTGATTTTTTGGAGTGTTTCAGCATGGGATTGACGCGCCGGCCGTTTCGAATCCAAATCTCTTCGGTTTGGCAGATCTCATAATCCGGATGCTCTTTGAAAAAATCCTTCTGAGCGCGCAATTTGCCGGGCTTCCATTCATCATCCGAATCCAGGAAGGCAATCCATTCACCCTCGGCCCGTTCAATGCCGCGGTTCCTGGCCGCAGCCGGCCCTTGGTTTTCAAAATAAAAATAGCGCGCTTCCGGAAACTCCTTTTCAACCATGGCCGCGGTACCGTCTGTCGAGCCGTCATCGATGACCAGCGTTTCAAAGACGGGGCCTTTTTGTGCCCGAACAGATCGAAGCGCTCGCTTGAGGAATTCCTTGCGGTTATGCGTGGGGATAATGACGCTGATTTCCACCATGAAGGGCACTATATCACAAAACCATCGCAAGGGACAGGCGGGCGCGGTCCTCCGGTAATGGTTTTCGGCCAAAGGAGCGCTATTCCAGACCGCAGAGCTTATATTATAATAACCCTCATGCGTATCTTGTTGATTGAAGACGAAAAACGGGTGGCCGGTTTTATAGAACGGGGTTTGAAAGAGGCGCGCTATGCCGTTGACCTTGCCGGTACCGGGGAAGAAGGGATTTACTTATCCGAAAGCAACCCCTATGACCTCATCATCCTGGATATCATGCTTCCCGATAAGGACGGCATCGCCGTTTGTAAAGAACTGAGAAGAAAAAAAATCGACAGCCCGATTTTATTGCTGACGGCGAGGGACCGCGTTAAAGACAAAGTTCAGGGTTTAAATGCCGGCGCGGATGATTATCTGACCAAGCCTTTTGATTTTGAAGAACTGCTTGCCAGAGCAAATGCCCTTATGCGTCGGCAAAGAGTCGATAAAAAAAGCGTTCTGAAAATCGCCGATCTCGAACTGAATCAAATGACTCAACAGGTCAAGCGCGCGGGCAAGGAGATTACGTTAACAAGCAAGGAATTTGCGCTTCTGCGGTATCTGATGATTCACGCCAATCAAATTGTGACGCGCACCATGATTTCAGAGCATGTGTGGAATGAAAGCTTTGACACGATGACCAATGTGATTGACGTATACGTGAACTATTTACGCAACAAAATTGATAAAGGTTTCGGACAACAATTGATCCATACGGTTCGCGCTACGGGGTACATTCTGAAGGAATCCGACTGATGGTATTTTCTTTCAATACCCTGCGTTTCAAGATCACGCTTTTATCCGTTATTTTTCTCGGCCTTATTTTAATCCTCTACAGTTCGATCCTCTATTACACTCTCCGGTTCACCCTCTATAACGATTTGGATCAGGAACTGATCGTGAAAGCTGAAGAGCTTGGAAACAGTTTGCAGACTTACTGGAGAGAAAAAAAAGGGACCCCTAAATCCTTTCAAAAAATTGCCAATAAAGTTTTGCTGTTTGATGAGGAGCAGCTCAGTCCCACCGACAGCGGTCAAACGGAAAAAAAACTTTTTTTAATAGCGGATAAGTACGACTTAAGAGAAGATCATATTCATATTTCTAAAAAAGGAGTGACGGTCGCCCGGTCGAATAATTTTTCCCCGGGACTGCTCTCGCATTTTCGTAAGCACGAACTTGAGGCGGCCTCCGAAGTGGTATTTAAAACGGTGACCGTCGACAATAAAAAGCTTCGGGTGCTTTATAAACCGTATCGATTTTTCGGCGATGAGGATCATCTGATCGAAATCGGCACATCGCTAAAGCCCATCATCAATTTATTGGACAAGCGACTCGCCTCAATCATTTTCAGCATCCCGGTGATCTTGCTACTGACGAGTTTTATCGGTCATTTTCTCACGCTACGTATTTTAAAACCGGTATTAGCCGTGACAAAAACCGCTGAAAAAATAACCCATGAAGATCTATCGGCCCGCGTAAAAACAAAACATGCGGATGATGAAATGAAATACTTGGTCAATGCTTTTAACGGCATGATTGACCGTCTCGAAAAATCATTCCGCTATATCGCCGAATTCAGCTCACAAGTGGCTCATGAACTGAAAACGCCTTTGGCCATTTTGCGCGGGGAGTCTCAAATGGTGTTAAAGGCAAAGCGGAAACCCGAGGAATATGAAAGGGTGATTCGGGTGAATTTAGAAGAAATTGAACGCATGATTCGAGTGGTGGAGGATTTGCTCCTAGCGACCAAACTGGAATATGACACCGAAGTGTTTAAATTCGAACTTTTTGATCTTGCGGAGTTTATGCAGGATATTTACGAACAGAGTAAAATTTTGGCATCACAAAAGGAAATGGAAGTGACCATGCCGGCTCTCGCGAAACGGGTTTTCATTCACGGAGACAGATTGCATCTGAGGCGCTTGTTTTTTAATCTGGTGGACAATGCCATCAAATTCAGCCCTCAAAAAAGCACCATCCATATCGGCGTTCACGTGACGCCGAATCAGGCGGAAATTTCCGTCACAGATCAAGGCATCGGCATCCACCCCGCGGATCAACCCCATATTTTCAAGAAGTTTTTCCATAAAGACCCCAGAAAAAACGCGTCTTATACCGGAACGGGCCTGGGTTTGAGCCTTGCGCTTGCGATTGCGAATGCCCACCGGGGGACCATCGCGGTTAAAAGCGAAGTCGAACGGGGGTCTACATTTACCGTTACCCTTCCTCGAGCCGCCCGATAGGATCTCCTCCCTTCATTCTGATTAGAAAATTCTAATCTTTCTCTAATCTCCGTCTAATGCGGACTCTGGTAATGTCTTTATTGATGATACCGGTTCATTTGATCGGAAAAAAAATATTAATCGTGGACGATGAGTTCAAAATCAGACAACTCTACAGTTCTGCGCTGCAATCCGAAGGGTATGAAGTTTTTGAAGCGGCAGATTGGCCGGATGCGGCCAAGTTTTTGATCAGCCAATTAATAGATTTAGTGGTGTTAGACATCCACGTTCCCATAGTGGACGGTGTGTGCATGAGCGGAATGATCGGAGAGATTGATCCTAAAATAAAAATCTTAGTCGCAAGCGTCTATCCTTTGAGCCATCAAAGACGTCTCATTATCGATGCGGATGATTATTTTGATAAAGCCGAAGGATTGCACGTTTTGGTGGATAAAGTCAGGAACGTTTTGAGTTCTGCGTATATCAGGGAGGTTGAATAAAACATGAAAGCAGCCTTTCGCGTCAATGGGCAAAATCTCGGCTGGATGTTGACGATCATGTTTATTTTAATGATCGGATGGGTTCTCATCGAATCCTTTTTTTTGAATGGCCGCTCACCTCAGCCTACAATATCAAAAATGTCATCGCCGACTCTATCGGGTAAGACCATGGGCGCGTCTAAAGTGACGTCTGCCGTTCAGCAGACACCGGAAAAATTGACGGTAAAGCAATTACAAATCGCTCTTACGCGTGCGGGATTTAATCCCGGGCCCGTGGATGGCAAATTGGGCCCACGCACGAAAAGAGCGTTGCGTGATTTTAAAATCAATCGTCAACTCACGCATGATTCCATTTTGGACGCCGGAACAATCAAAATGCTTAAGGCTTTTTTGAACGATGAAGAAAAGAACAACGGAGGTTTATGAACGCGATGAATAAGGATCGATTATTTACCACCACTTGGTTCGTCCTGTTGGCATTCTTCAGTGTGTCAGGATGCGCGACAGAAAAAGGGGGATTGACTGAAAGGGAAACCGGCGCGTTGTTAGGGGCGGGAACCGGAGCCGGATTAGGTGCGATTATCGGCAATCAAACGGGTCATGCGGGTGCCGGCACCGCCATCGGGGCCGGCACCGGAGCGGTGGCCGGAGCATTGATCGGGGAAGCGCAAAGACGGCAGAAGGAAACCGTCAAAAGGGAGTTGCGTCAGGAAATGATGCAGCAACAGTATCAAGGCCAATATACGCCGCAGCCTTACGTCAATCAGCAGCAACCCGTAGCTGTGGGCGCACCGCAAGAGTTGCACACGAAATATAATCCGAGAACGGGTCAAACTTTTCCGGAACGTTTTCAGTATGATCCGAACACGGGAGAAGTGCTAAAGCTCCTGCGTTAATGCGATTGAAAAAAATATATCATGAATGTTTTTTAAGAGCGGTACTCATTTAAGAGCAGGGAGTGATGCATCGCAATTCACTCTACCCTCCCTCTGGGCGCTGCGAAGTCTACTCGCAGCGCCCACTGCTCTTCGATGCTTGACTGCAATCGCGGTTAAAATAGAAAGGGGATATACCATGAAAAGTTTTAGAATGTGTTCTTGGTTGTTTTTGGCTGTCGCCCTGATTTTATTTTCAGGATGTGCCACCAAGAAATACACTAGCCGGCAGTTCAACACCGTTCAAAATCAGCTGGATGCCATGAATAGCAGCTTGGTTCAGCTCGAGAGTTCTGACAGAGAGAATAGAGCGGCGATACAAAGGTTACAATCCCAAGCGGTGCCCTCCAAATCGATGGGGGGGATGTATCGCACTCCTTCCGGGTTTGAATTGCCTGCAATTCAAATTCAACAAGCCCTGAAAAACAGCGGTTATTATCAGGGTGATTTAAACGGCGTGATCGATGAGCGCACGCGCAAAGCCGTGATTGCTTTTCAGCGTGACAACGGGTTGGCGGCTGATGGGATTGTCGGACGCCAGACTTGGTCGAAGCTTAAAACATTTCTGGGGACTATCAAATAACAAGAAGCAGCTAATACAAGTGGGCCGAGGATGAGGCGGGTTTTTTCTTTCCCCAGAATACCTGACTCATACCTCGGCCCGCGCACCATTTTCGCCCTCATTTATACCTGAAAGGGACCTCTTTTACCTCTCTCCCGAGCGTTCCGAAGGCATGCATTGTATAGACGCCCGAGATTGCATATACTACGCGTATGACGACTTCCAAATTTACCGAGATGACCCTCAAGAAGTATCTGGAGGAACTGTCCAGCGAGAAGCCGGTGCCGGGCGGCGGCAGCGTTTCCGCCTTGGCGGCTGCCTATGCCATGGGCCTGACGCAAATGGTGGCGCGCGTCGCGCTGCAAAGGAAGAAAAAAAAGGATATCGGCGCGGAAGAAGCCAAAAAGGATGAGCAAAACCGCCAAACCATGCAAAAAATCCTCGAGGCGCTTGAAAAAACCAAAAAAGACGCTTTTCAGATTGTGGATTTGGACCCCAAGGTTTATCAAAACGTGATGGCGGTGTGGGGTCAGGCCGGGAAGCAGGATGAGGCGCTTGAAAATTCCTTCCGGCTCCAAGCTGATTTGGCACTTCTGATCGTCATGGCCAAGGAATGGAATGCGGCCCTCGCAGGCTGCGTGAAAGGCTCCATCAAAAACGATTTGCTGGTGAGCGCCGCATTGCTTGAAGGCGCTTATAAGGGCGCATATCATACAGCGATGATCAATGCGCATTACCTGCAGGATGTACAGAAAAAACAGCGCGCCCAGCAGGCGCTTGATGAACTTAAACTGCGATTCGAAAAGGAACAAGCCGGTGCCGGTCAAAGAAGCTAAACTGCTCGAAGGTAAAATTCTCGCCAAGCAAATTCAAGAAGAAATCCACGCCTCCGTTCAAAAATTTATCTCCAAAGGTCTCGAAGCCCCGAAACTCTGCGCGCTGCAAATCGGCAAAGACGCATCGGCGGAATGGTACTTGGGGCAGCAGCAAAAACTTGCTCAAAAACTCGGACTTGAATACGAACTCATCGCAGCCGATGGAATTCCCGACCAAAAAACCCTGCTCGCCCGTATTGCGGATGCCAACCGCTCAAGCGCCCATGGTATTTTCATGACCATGCCCCTTCCGAAAGGTTTTGATGCGGATGCCGCATTGCTTGCGCTGGATCCCAAAAAAGATGTGGAAGGCATTCATCCAACCAGCCTGGGATTGATTGTCTTACGCAAAGCGAAATTGATTCCGCCGACCGCCTATGCGGCTTTTCAATTAATCGAATCAACCGGCCTCAAATTGCACGGCAAGCAGGCTGTGCTGGTCGGCCAAAGCGCGATTGTGGGCAGGCCGCTTCAGCTGATGCTCGGCGAGCGGCGTGTGACGACGCTTGTCTGTAACACAGGAACACCCGCCGAAACGATTCAAAAATTTGTGGAGGCATCGGACATTGTGATTGCCTGTGCGGGTCAGCCAGGCATTGTCAAAGGCGCGTGGATACGGGAAGGTCAAATTGTGATTGATGTGGGCACCACCGAAGTGAACGGCAAAATCACCGGCGATATCGAATTTGAAGAAGCCCGCAAACGCGCCGCCTTCATCACGCCGGTGCCCGGCGGAGTAGGTCCTTTGACCGTGACGATGCTCATGCGTAATCTGATTCATGCCTACCGTTGGCAAAAGGGCTTATGAGGCTTACGGCCGAAGCGATATTGGGTAAGAAAAGAAAAGGTGAAAAGCTTGTCTGCCTATCGGCTTATGATTTTCCGAGCGCCCGCGCCGCGGATGAAGAAGGCGTCGATATCGTTTTAGTGGGCGATTCCGTCGGTATGGTCCTGCTCGGCCTTGATAGTACCACCGCGGTAACGATGGAGGACATGCTGCATCACACCAAAGCCGTCGCGCGCGCTGTAAAAAGGGCGCTGGTGACAGGCGATATGCCGTATGGTTCTTATAACAACCCCAAATCCGCGCTTCGAAACGCCGAACGGTTTTTAAAAGAGGGCGGGGCTGATGCCGTCAAATTGGAAGGCGGAGTCGCTATTGAAAAGCAGGTGCAGGCGCTTCGAAATGCCAAAATTCCGGTCATGGGGCATGTGGGAATGCTGCCGCAATCCGCCGAAAAAATAGGCGGCTATAAGGTGCAGGGAAAAGACACGGCCGGCGCCGAAAAAATTTTAAAAGATGCTATTTTACTGGACCATCTCGGTGTGTTTTCACTTGTACTGGAATGCGTTCCGGCCGCTTTAGCCGAAAGAATCACACAACAAGTCAAATGTCCGACGATCGGCATCGGCGCCGGCCCCAAAACGGACGGCCAAATTCTGGTTTTGCCGGATTTGCTGGGCATTCGTTCGGGAGTGAGCCCGAAATTCGTGCGCCGGTATGCGAATTTGGAAAAAGAAATACGGAGCGCCGTTGCGGCGTATCGCGAAGACGTGCTTCAGGGAAAATTTCCGTCCCCAAAAGAAAGTTATTAAACGATCGAGGTTTGCGTGCGTATCTTAGTCGCTGACAAAGATGCATCTGTTTTGACGCTGGTAACGACGCGGCTTGCCGTGCGTCAATATGATGTGGTTGAATTCAGTTCAAGCGAAGATGTCCTGCGTTTTCTCGAACGCGAAAGGGCGGATTTGATTTTGCTGTCAACCGAGATGGAGCGGGTTGGCGGCCAGCTCTTGGTGCAGAAAATCAGGGATCAGCATCACCATGCAACTGTGCCGATCATCATGATGACGGAAGAAAAGGAGTTGCGCGAGCTGATCCTGAGCCATGAGCGCGGTTTTGACGACTTTCTTTTAAAACCCTTCAATCCGCTCGTACTGCAGCTGCGCGTGGCGTTGAATATCGCGCGTTCCCGCATTCGCGTGCAGGCCAATGCCTTGACGCATTTGCCGGGTAATATCGCGATCGAACAGATGATCCGCAACCGCATTCAAAGCGGTGATAAATTTTCAGTGCTGTATATCGACATCAACCATTTCAAATCCTTCAATGACCGTTACAGCTTTGAGCAAGGTGATGACGTCATTCGCCAAACGGCGAAGATCCTCGTACAAACCCGCGATCGTGTGATTGAAAACGGCGATTGCTTTATCGGCCACATCGGCGGAGACGACTTTGTCGTCATCTTAACCCCAGACAGGGAAGAGAGTTACGCGCGGGCCTTTATTTCTGAGTTTGACCGCATCATGCCGACTTACTATAATGAAGAAGACCAAAAGCGCGGATTTATACGCGTGACCAACCGCCGGGGGGATTTTGAGGAATTCCCTCTGATGTCCTGCTCGGTGGCCGCCTGCAATAATCTGCACCGCTCCTATACCAGCCTGGGTGAAATCGCCCGGGACGCGGCAGAAGTCAAAGCGTTTCTAAAAACCCAGCCGGGCAGCCATTATTTGAGAGACCGCCGGGCCGAGCCCCTTCGCAAGCTGGAAGAAGCCGCCAACATGCTGGCGCCGGAAATGCCGAGATCGAAAGAGGCGTCGGAAAACATCGATCCGTTGGGCCAGGTCTTGCTTGACGCGGGATTGATTACCGGAGAACAATTGACGCAAGCGCTCAAACGGCATATGGAAACGGGCCAGCGGCTGGGCCAAACCTTCATTGCCATGAATTTGGTGCGCAGTGAAGATGTCGGGCGCATGCTTGAAAAGAAATTACGCGTGCCGTACATCAGTTTGAAAAAGGTAACGGTGTCCGAAGATTTGTTGCGTCTTTTTACGTTTGATTTTATGAAATCCCATCGGGTAGTGCCCCTGGAAGTAAACGAACAAGGTTTGAAGTTGGCCATGTGCGATCCGTTTGATTTAAAAACCATCGACACGATCGAACGAGTGGGTGGCATCAAACCGATTCCTTGCCTAGCCTTGGAAGATGAGTTTGAGGAGTTTCTGGAAGCTCATTTGCAGCAGGAACAGTCTCCCGAAACAAAAATCGGTTAACCTATTCCACAATTGAGAGGGTTATGAATCTTTCATTTGTCATCCTATCTGTCTCCGGAATCGCCTATGGGGCAGCCTTCGCGTTGCATTTGTTTTCCTTTTGCGGTGAGCATGAAAAGGGTCATCGTGTGGCATGGGATCTGATGCGTGTCGGATTTTTGGTCAGCACATTTTATTTTATCGCCGAATCAGTGGAGCAAGGTTATTTCCTTCCGGTTTCAAGTCTCTCTCAAGCTCTGAGCTATTTTGCCTGGTCACTCGCCTTCGTCTATCTGATTCTTCTCGCGCGGATTCAAACGGAATCCTTCGGGTTGATTCTGACGCCCGTATTGCTGTTGCTGTTGGTGGCCTCCGGATGGACATTTGATTTACCGCGCCAGCCTTTGACGCATTTACAAAGTCCTTTTTTCACCGTGCATATTGCCACCGCCTTCTTCGCCTACGCGAGTTTTACGATTTCCTTCGCGGCGGGCGTCCTTTATTTGATTCAGCATCACGAACTCAAATCCAAACACGCGGGCCGTTTTTATCAAAAACTTCCGTCGCTGGAGTCCCTGGAAAAATTAATTTATCAACCGATGATTTGGGGTGCCGTGCTGCTCGTGACCGCGGTTGCGATCGGTTTTGCCTGGTCGAAAGCCGCCTTCGGAGAATATTGGATATCCGACCCTAAAACTGTCGCAACGGCGGTGACGGTCTGTGTTTACTTTGTGATATTAGTCATGCGCTCGGCGGGGCCTTTGAGGGGTAAACAAGTGGCTCAGCTTTCGCTTGCCGCGTTTGTTTTAATGTTGTTTAGTTTTATCGGAACCCGTTTTATCGAAAGCAGTCACAACTATTTTCAATAAGCCATGGGATTTTTTGTACTCGGTATCAATCATAAGGAATGTCCGGTCGCGATCCGCGAGAAGCTGCATTTCACGCCGAGGCTCGCCGAAATGGCTTTGCAGGAAGCCAAGGCCCTGCCTGATATTTCGGAACTGGTGATTATTTCGACCTGCAACCGTGTGGAATTGCATGGTTATACCGAACGCGATCATCTGCCGGAAGACGCCCTTTTCCGCGTGATTCACAAAACGCATGCCGTCCAAGAAGAAGAGTTTGCTCCTTATCTTTACCGCTATGAAGGCGATGCCGCGCTGAGGCATCTTTTTCGCGTGACCGCGGGGCTCGATTCGCTTGTCCTGGGCGAGAATGAAATCTTGGGCCAGGTACGCGAAGCCTTTCGTTTCGCCATTGAAACCTCAAGCGTTCATTCGCTGCTTTACCGGTTGATGGAAAAGGCCCTCAAAATCGGCAAAGATATTCGTACGCAAACTAAAATTAATCAGGGTGCGGTGAGCATCCCTTCCGTTGCCGTGGAACTTGCCGAGAAAATTTTCGGACGCCTCACCGGTGAAAAAGTGATGGTGCTTGGGACGGGCGAAATAAGTGTCATGACCCTCAAAAGTTTGAAAGGTGCCGGCGCGGACGTGGTTTATGTCGTCAGCCGCAACCGTGAGCGCGGCGAACAGGTGGCGGGGGATTTCGGTTCGCAGTGGATTTCGCTGGAGACCTGGGAAGAGCATCTCGCTTCGATTGATATTTTAATCGCCTCGACGGCTGCGCCGCATCCGATTGTGCGGTTTGAACAGATTCAAAATGTGATGAAACGCCGCCGCAGTCGCCCCTTATTTTTGATCGATATCGCCGTTCCGCGGGATATCGAAGCGCATGTCAACTCGCTGGATGACGTCTATCTCTACAATATTGATGATTTAAAAGGCGTTTCGGCTTCCAATCTGAGACTGCGCCGCAAAGAAATTCAGGCGGCCGAGCAGATGATTGAGCAGGCGGTCGTGGATTTTAAAAGCTGGCTTGAGCAGCTTGAGGCGCGTCCTACGCTCGAACGCTTTGAATCCTATCTAGATCAAATCCTCGAAAAAGAGCTCGGCGGGCTTTCCAAGAAAGGTTATTCTGAAGCCTCCATCCGTGAAATTCAGCACCGCCTGCGTTCCAAGTTGCTGCACATGCCCTTTGAAAAAATCAAAGAGGCCTCGAAAAACGGCGGCGTGACGCGCTATGTCGAAGCGCTGCAATCCCTGTTCGGATTATGAAATCCAAAATTTTAATCGGGACGAGGGGCAGCGCGCTTGCGATGTATCAAGCCGAGCTTGCGAAGACACTGATTGAAAACGATTTTCCGATGGTGGAAGTGCATCGGGTCAAAATCAAAACAAGCGGCGACATGGTGCGCCGCGGCACGGTTCATCCGCTTGAAACGAAACGCATGTTCACGCGCGAAATCGAAGAGGCGCTCCTTGCCGGCGAGGTCGATCTCGCGGTTCACAGCGCCAAGGATATGGCCGTGCCGCTTCCCGAAGGCACGAAAATCGGTGCGGTGCTTGAGCGCGAGGACCCCCGCGACTGCCTGATCAGCAAGGACAAAAAGAAAATTTCGGAACTTGCCTTGGGTTCGCGCATCGGAACCAGTTCGCTGCGCCGTAAAAAGCAGCTTGAGCGGATGCATCCGGATCTCGTGTATGAAGACGTGCGCGGCAATGTCGATACGCGCATCCGCAAAGTCGAAGAAGGCCATTACGACGCCGTGGTGCTGGCCTATGCCGGCATCAAGCGTCTCGGTCTTGAAAGCCACATCGCGGATATCTTTCCGGAGGAGTCGGTATTTCCGGCGCCGGGACAAGGTGTGATCGTTGTTCAGTCGCGCGTGAACGACCCGGCCACGGACGAAATTTTGACGCCGCTCAATCATGCCGACACCGAAAAGAGACTTTTGTGCGAACGCGCCTTTTTAAAGCGTCTTGAAGGCGGCTGCCAGCTGCCGTGCGGTATTTCAACTCGAATCCAAAACGGCACACTCAAAGCGAAGGGCGCCTTGTTTGCGGTCGAAGGCTCCGCGCGCGCGCTCGGCGAAAAGGAAGGGCCGTCGGAAGCGCCTGAAAAGCTCGGCGTGGCTTTGGCGGAATTGATTCTGGCGCAGGGCGGCCGGGAAATTTTGGATAAAATCAGACATGCGGAAAACAAAAAAACATAAAGCGGGTATTGTCAGTTTGGTCGGCGCCGGACCGGGGGATACCGGACTCATGACCTTAAAAGGCTTCCGGGCCCTGCAGACGGCAGAAGCCGTGGTTTACGACTGGCTGATCAATCCGGAACTGCTGGCATGGTGCCCGAACGCCGAAAAAATTTATGCCGGCAAACATACGCGTGAATCAACGCGCAAATCGGACGGCCGGGGCTGTGCGTCGCAGGATGCGATAAACCGGACGCTCGCGCGCTTGGCAAAAAAAGGCCTCAAGACGGTCCGCTTAAAAGGCGGCGATCCTTTTGTGTTCGGAAGAGGCGGGGAAGAAGCGTCTTATCTTCAAAAACACGGCATTCCGTTTGAGGTGATTCCGGGCGTCAGCGCGGGACATGCGGTGCCGGCCTATGCCGGAATTCCGGTGACCGACCGCCGTTATGCCTCGTCCGTGACTTTTGTGACGGGCCATACCCGGGACGGAAATGAACAAATCAATTTAAACTGGAAGGCGCTGGCCGCCTTGGGCGGAACGCTCGTGTCATTTATGGGTGTTAAAAATTTGAATTCAATCACGCAATCCTTGATCCGGGCGGGGTTACCGTCAAAGACGCCCGTCGCCGTCATTGAATGGGGAACGCTCGCCAAGCAGCGCGTTGTGGAGGGCGTGCTCGGGACCATTGCGCGGAAAGTAAAAACAAAGAAAATCGAATCGCCGGCGATCACAGTCATCGGGCAGGTCAATTCTCTCAGGAAGGAGCTCCGGTGGTTTGAAAAACGGCCTCTATCGGATAAAACCGTGCTGGTCACTCGCGCCCGGGCGCAGGCAAGCGGGTTGAAAAAGATGCTGGAAGAAGAAGGCGCGCGCGTTCTCGAATTTCCGGTGATTCAAATCGAACCGCCGCGGGACTTCACGCCGCTTGACCGCGCCTTGCAGTCCCTTGCCGTTTTCGATTGGGTCGTTTTCACCAGCGCCAACGCCGTTCAATCTGTTTTTGACCGGCTGAGACATCTCGGCCGGGACGCGCGCCATTTTGCGTCTGTGAGTATCGCGGCCGTAGGCACGGCTACGGCGGAAGCGCTGCAAAACCAAGGCCTCACGGCGG
>JBFHCO010000013.1:0-24242 GCA_041585205.1 Candidatus Omnitrophota bacterium
CCCGCGCGCAGCTCGTCAGTATTTTTGAGGCAGGTTCCTTAAGTTTTTCCGCGCGTGATGAATTCTGGTATTCGCTGGGCGGGCCTTTGGCCAATATCGGAACCTTCATGATAGCCGCCGTCGCAACGCTTCCGTTTTTCTTCGGGGCCGGTGATCCGGCTCTGCTATTGCCCGTCGGCATACCGCTGGCTTATTTTATGTGGCGCAATATCCGCATCGCGGCGGAAAATCTGATCGTACGCGCTGCCGATGAAAGAAATCCGGCCACGGACGGCGCCTTTGCACTGGAAGCCTGGAATGTCCTTAAACTGGCAAAAGCCGCACAGGACAAATATCAAATCGACATTCAACGCTCGGCCATTTCCTCCGCACAATTGAGCGGGGCGGGAGCCGTCTTATTGTCGGACGCTAATGATGAAATTTATTGGCTGTCGCCCGGAGGCGTGAAGGGTTTACTGGCCGGTGAAATCACATTGAACTATACGGATGACCGCGGTTCCTTCCGCCGTCTACGCACCGAGGGAGCGATCATTCCCATTCCGGGAGAAATCGGCACTTCAGAATTTAAACACGACGGGCAAATTTACGCACTCTATAAAGCGGATTTACAACCGGATATTCGCCGGCTCATTCTCGGGAAAACCCCCTCGGAAACGGCACTTCCGCGCATTGCTCCTTTTGACGCGCGCTCTGAATTGCGCTCAAATCAACCGACGGAGCGTCCCGAACCTCAAACAGAACAACACCTCTCTGCGCTGCGAACGCTGGCGGCTCGGGGCGTGGATGTCGGCCAGGTGCTTACTGACTTTGTGTCGCTTGAATGGAAAACCAAACGGCTCTTCTATGAATGGTGGTTTGCTCCCGCGGATGAAAAGCAAGTCCGCAAGGCGTTGGGCGCCGCAGTGCTGCAGGATTCATCCCTTTTGACTCGTCTACGCGATGCCTGGAAGGCGGATCAAAAAAGAATCGAAACCGAAAACGATCTTTCCTCTATCCGTGCAGTCAAGCAACGGTATGACGGGGACCCTCAAATTCAGCAGGTCCGGCTTTATCTTCAGCTTGGCCGGCCAAACGTCTCCATTGAAACCTTGAAAGCGGCCGAAGCGCAATTGGGTGAAATGGGTTCGGATATTTTTGATCTTGATAAAAAATATAGGGTGGTTGATGGGATTACGCCCGCGGGTCGGGAAATCGTGCAGTTGGCGGAAAGCCTGGAGCCGCAAGTCAGAAATTTATTGCGGCAAGTCATGGAAATCCGGGAGAGGCGCGAGAAGGTCCACCAAGACCGCAATCTCCGTCAGTTCCGAACGCGTTTTGATGCGATTGCCGGCCGGGTCCGGAATCAGGGATTCACCCCGGAGCAGGCCGACGCTGCTCTGCAGATTGTCGTGAACCGGATCAGGAATGAGCATGCCGCGATCGCCGTTGAAGGCAACATGGATGCCGTTGAAAATACGCTCGGGATTTTGCAAGGCGCCCTTCGCGATATTTTTGCGATTGATAATGTTTATGAAGCCCGGCATGTGGATCTTCTTGAAACCCTGCAGGAATATTTCCGCACCCGCTCAGAAGTGCGCGGAGACATTGCGGACGACGACACACAGGAAATTCCTATATCTGAAATTCTGGCCGAGCGGGCGAAGCGCACCGAACGCTATCACGGTACGTCGCTCTATGCGTTATACGGCGCCTATTTAGCTAAACAACGGGGATACCCATCCTTAGCCTTGCTGACGGGGAAAAATGCCGAGGCGTTTAAGATTCCGATTTTTAAAGTGGAGCTTGGCATGCCGGACGGACTTATTTTTGCGACTCGCGATTTGGAAGGTGTCGCACGGGAGTATGCGACGCGCCGGGAAAAAAATTCCGTGATTCAAACCAAGCAAGCCTATCTTGACGGCCTGCGCCGCCGCATAGCGGAAACCCGTCAGACCTATACGGGCTTTCGTGAGCAGTATCTCCCGGGCGCTAGCCGCGAGGAAATCGAAGCTCACCCATTCTTCAGTCAAAAGCATGAGCAGGTTGTGATCGGCCAGCTGCAAAGGCTGCATGATGCGCTCGCCGATACGGCCGTCACGGAAGCGGAATTTGAAAAAATCCAGAGATTACGGAGTATTCCCGTCATCATCGGGTTGTCCAAGGATGTGCTGGACCGCCGTTATAACTATGCCCGCATGGCTCAAATCACCGAAGATGCGATTCAGGAATTTATCGACCTTGAGAATGAAGCCACCGAAATCCGCGTGGCTGAAAAAGACCGTGCTCAGCTGGAAGCCTTGCTGGAAGAGATCGGCCTGGCGGATCAGATTCAGATCACCGTCGATCCCCGCCTGGAAGCACGGTCAGAAATGCGATCTGAGCTAATGCAGGCAAACGACCGGCGGCTTATCGAGCGCGTTGACGGCGCATTGCGATACGAGAGATCGATCGACGAAGGCGGTTCGGGCAAAGTTTATCAGGTTCAATCAACGCAACGGACATGGTTTGGTACGCGAGCGCAAAAAGCGGCGCTTAAAATCGCGCATGAAGGAAAAGACTTGGCTGGTGATTTGGAAATTGGGCTTAAAAGTGAATTAAACCCCGCAACACGGTCTCATACGGCGCGTATTCTCAAAGCTTACAGGAAAGAAGCGGACGGCACGTACACCGAAATCGCGTTTGACCGCAAGAATTTCAACCGTGAACAAACCGGCCGGGTTGACGCGCTGCTCATGGGTTATATCGAAGGCATCGATGCACCGACGGCGCTGTCGCAAGACAGAGTTGGGTTGATGGAACTTGAGGAGCTGGTGACCGGACTCGTGCGCAATTTCCGTGACGCAGGCATGGAAATCACGGATCCGAATGCGGATCATTATCTGGTGGTCGAAGATAAAGCCGGGAAGCGCATGATGCTGGCCGACCTCGGGGCCGCCAAAGTTCTCTCGGCTCAACCGGAGTTTGATGTCGAAACGATTGCTGAAAGCATCCTGGGTCTGATTCTCGGCCGCGAAGAATTTTTAAGGGTTTTGAGTTCACCGTTCTTGTTTCCGGAAGAACTGAGTGCGGAACCCGTACAAGCGGTTCCCACACCGGAAGAAATTCTCGCCACCCCGGAAAGCCCGGATTTCATTGCACAAACCCTCAGAGCAAGATCCGAAGCCCGCACTACTCCGGGGGAACCGTGGACCCTATCGCAGGAATCGATGGATGAATTACGGAATCAATTCCAGCAGGGACTTATCCGTCCCTTCCCGGGTGCTGAGAATATGTGGGGCGTTCTCATGGTCAGCCGCGATGCCTGGGAGGAATTGGGAGGCGACCCGGCTGATTTCCTCCTTTGGGTCAGCGCCCTCTTCACACTTCAAAACATGCGGCTCCTTTATGAAGCCACCCCGAAAGGTGCAAGATGGTCTGCTATAACCCAAGCCCTAAAAGACTGGCGCAATTGGCCTGAATTCCAAGACCTTCAAGCTTTAGACGGCCCCCGCGGCATGTGGCAGACCTTTCAAGCTATCGCCAAAGGCTTAAACCGAATCGAGCGGGAACAAGTACAACAGATTGCCGAGACGCACCCGGACACGGTGACGGGACGCTTTAGGATTGAGACGACCCTGTCTAAGGAATTTTCATTACAACATGATGGTATAACTTTGCGATCACTTTTTTCCCAGGATGGAAAAAGGATTGCCGCCACACATGAAGATAATTTAGCCCATGTATGGGACGGCGAAACCGGCCGTGAGCTTGTGATTTTAAGGGGTCATACCGATTGGGTGGTGTCGGCCGCCTTTTCTGCGGACGGAAAAAGAATTGTCACGACAAGCGATGACTATACGGCCCGCGTGTGGGATGCTGAAACCGGCTATGAGCTTGTGGTATTAGAGGGGCATACTAATAGGGTGAATTCAGCCGCCTTTTCTGCGGACGGAAAAAGTATTGTCACCGCAAGCGGTGACCATACGGCCCGCCTGTGGGATGCTCAAACCGGCCGTGAGCTGATGATTTTAAGAGGTCATACCGGTTGGGTGCGGTCGGCCGCCTTTTCTGCGGACGGAAAAAGTATTGTCACGGCAAGCTCTGACCATACGGCCCGCCTGTGGGATGCTCAAACCGGCCGTGAACTGATGATTTTAAGGGGTCATGCCGATTGGGTGCTGTCAGCCGCCTTTTCTGCGGACGGAAAAAGAATTGTCACGACAAGCTCTGACCATACGGCCCGCGTGTGGGATGCTCAAACCGGCCGTGAGCTGATGATTTTAAGAGGTCATACCGGTTGGGTGCTGTCGGCCGCCTTTTCTGCGGACGGAAAAAGCATTGTCACGACAAGCTCTGACCATACGGCCCGCCTGTGGGACGCTGAAACCGGCCATGAGCTTGTGGTATTAGGGGGGCATACTAATAGGGTGATTTCAGCTGTCTTTTCTGCGGACGGAAAAAGCATTGTCACCGCAAGCGATGACCAAACGGTTCGCACGTGGGATCTTTCCGATTTAAAAATTACTTTTCCTCGCGCTCAACAGCCGGCCGGCACGCGCTCAGAAGTTCGTGCGGGTGATAACGAGTTTACCGTCCGCATCCCGGAAAGACAGCTCAAAGTGGATGTTGAGATTTTGGAACGAGATATCCCGGATCCGGCCGTGGATGCCGGCACTGTCCGGGCGCGCGTGACGCTCGCGCCGATTGAAGTGGGGTTTCAAAATTCGATCGGGGAAGTGGTGGAGCCCGTGACCCGTGAAATCACATTTACCCGCGAATATGCCAGGGCAATGGATGACGCCGAAGGTGTGGCACGCATGGTAGCCGCATTTGTGACCGAGCCCATTGAGATTCACGGCGTGACCGCCGAAGACGGCCCCTCCGGACTCCAGATTTTTATGGACACCCTCGCCGCCAATGTCGGAAGGTCGGAGCTCCGCATTGATATTACTTCAATAGCATTTTCAGAGCGAGCCAATTACCACATGAAACTCAATCATCTGCGCAATGAATTGAAAGCATTACAAAAAATAATGGACGAAAAACAGCCCGATGGTTGGTCTGTCGAAAATGCCGAAAGCAGGGTGAAACAACAGGAAGGAGCGGTTGAAGCAAACCGCATCACCTACCTTGAAGAATTCGTAAAGGCCTTGATTCGTGAAGAAAGCATTCAAAGCGAAGAGGATATGATCGCAGCATTTTATGAGCTTGTGGATTACGAGGACAGCTATTTCGCTCTGCGAGAAATATTAACGGAGTTGGACGGGTTTGCCGCAGGCAAAAACCGCGGGTCAAGGGAACTTGAATTGGCAGAGGCGCTTATCCGTGAAAAATATAAAGCGTTTACCTCAGTACCGACGAAGGCCGCAGAGGTGCCGGAGGTTTCCGCACTTAGGATTCAAGATCTTTTTGGCGGAACGGATTTTTGGAAAGCCTTGGCTGATGCGAATGTGGACGGAGAAGCTCCCGCGGTAATCAGCCTTAAAGGAAATAGCGTGGACGAATTGACATTACAATTCGAAAGCCAGGCCGGGCGGCTGCTTACCGATCAAATTGTGGCGGTTACCGTGGAATATCAAGCCCCTTCGGGTATTGTGCATCACGTGGTGGTCGTTGATGAACTCGGAAAAATAAAAAATCAGCTGGGTATCTCAAACCTCGCAATTGGAAGGTTTAGAATGAGCAATGCACTGTCGGATACCGGACTGAACAACTATGGATTTCAACTGAGCATTTATGAAGACAAAACACGAAACATTATTCATTTTGAGAAAATTTCACTGGGGGGTGGCCGTAAGATTCCTGTAGATAAATTTCAAGGAAAGGGTTTTCTATCGGAGCCCTTGAACAGGCTTGAAACTGTTTTTATGAACCGTTTTAGCGGGTACTCGATCACGTCCATCGCGGCCCATCCCGCCACAGGCCGTTTCCTGGCGCGCTTTAATGCCAATCAAGGCTATCCTTCCCTCGATCTGGTTGAAAAAGTGCGCCTGTATGAGACCGTGACCGATTCGGATATTTCGAATATTCGCGGCGGCACCATCCCAGCTTCTCGCTCCGAACTGCGGAGTTTTGATATCGGGGATCGTGTTGCTTTGCAAACGACGGCTGAATTTTTGCAAGCCAGCCTTGCCGATATGGGATATCCGGATGTGCGAATTCAAACAGGGATTCAAGAGGTCGACCCAAGCGATCTTCCTTTTCCTGACGGGGTCAATATCGGACTTTTTGATGCGGTACAGGGTCTTGAAACCGCAGGCAATTTCGCGGCTCAGGGAAAGGTGCCCGGTGTCAATTTTCTTTTAGTCTCACCCTTCGGCGGTGTCGTTTACGGAAAAAAGAATCCGGATCAAATTTTTGCCCGTTACGGTGTTTTCGTGAATCATGATGGAGAAATTGTCCTCGGCCGTTTCAAGAAACCGGTTGTTCTACACGCGTTTGTTTACGGCGGTTCTTATGCATCCAACACAAGGGAGGCGCTGGGCCGTCAAGGGGTCGCCCTCTTAAATTCACCCCAAGCCACCACATTGATGAGCGACAAGATTCAATTCGGGAATTACTTAAGACAGAACAAGTTTCCGGTTCCCGAATTTACCGTGTTGGAGGGAGAACTCAGTCCCGATCAAATAGAAGTTCGAATCCGCAATTTTATCCAAGAAAATCCCAATGAAAGCGGTTATGTTTTGAAACCGGCAAACGCTTCCGTGGGGCTTGGCGTCAAAATATTCAATCAGAACGAGCTCGACAACGCTGTTGCGCACGCTTCCGGTTTACTTGAACAAGGGAATACGATGATTCTGCAGAGAAGAATCGCCAACGATCTTTTTACAAGCGCCCCCATCGGGCTTATGCGTCGGCGTCAGTTGATGGATTGGAATTTGCGTGTAGTCACGACCTGGGGAGAGGATGGGAATATTTATTTAACGCCGGATATGATCGAGGTTCGCGCTGCCCCTTCGGCGGTTGGAGGGGCTGTGAACGTGTCGCAGGGCGCCCGAACGTTATCGCTCGCCCAATTTTTTGAGGGTGTAGGATTGAGCCCATCCGAGCAGGAAAGTTTTTTCAATGATATCAAAAATACTTTAACACCCATCGCTGAGGCTTTGGAAAACAATTGGGCGGACCGGAAGACGGATTACAAGCACACGGGTATTGTCGGTTGGGATTTGATCAGCGATCAGGAGGGCCAATGGTATATCATGGAAGCAAACGTCGGCTCGCTGGGCGGTGTACACACCATGGAAAAAATGGCCGAACCGAAAACAAAAGGAAACGTGGTTATTCCGATCGCTTCCTATTTGAAAAGTATTGCCGAAACGCAAAGAACAAAACACCCCGACGTGGTTGAAGATGAAGCCGGAGAAGCGATCATCGCCGATGACCCCGAAATCGCATTCAATCATGCCTTGATGTTGGGGCAGGGAAGAGAATTTGAGGCAGCCGTTGCCGCACTCCGCTACGCTTTGGATTTAAACCCACCGGCAGCTTTGGCTTCTTATTTCTGGAGCACTATGGCCGGCTATTTAAATCAATTAGGACGAACCCAAGAAGCCGCCGAAGCCCGCCGCAATGCTCGCTCCGAGCTCCGCACTGATGCCGATGCATCATTACGGCTTCGGGATGAAGACTATGAAAAATTCCGTAAAGAGGCGGAAGCTTTCGCAAACGAACGCATGCCCGGGAAAGATCTTTCGGAATTAGGAATTGTTTTGGTTGAAGATTATGTCAGCTGGCTGAAAGGCCGGAACGTTCCGGAAGATCAATGGAGCTTCTTTTCTCAACAAATCGTCGAATATCAAGCGGTGATTGAAGCGTTGCGTAACCCCGACCTGACGCATGCTGAAAGGGAGAATGCGCTTGAAAGGCTCCGGAATATCATTCAAGGGTTGGAACCGATCAAGGATCACCCCACTTTAAATCGTGTGTTCAGCGGTTGGCCCCGAGCCATGCTGGATGACGCCAAAGATTATTACGAAAAGTTACTAAACGAAGCCGCGCGCCGCCGTCATCAGAAAGCGAGATTTGAAAAGCCGGACCGCTATCCGGAAAGATTTTTCGTCCCGGACGATAAGGTGAGCTGGGATGCCGACTATTCTGAATACGAGCCCCGCTATTATGTGGATCAAAAAGTTTTGGAAAATGAAAAGACATGGGCCGATGCTGAAAATATCCGCAACGTTAAAAGGCCGCTTGAAAGCTATGAAGGCCCCCTACGGTTTGATGAGGATGGTTTACCGCTCAATCCCAGAGGGCGGACGGGGCTAAAAGGCCGCGGCCTTCTTGGAAAATGGGGGGCCAATTTTGCCGCCGACCCTATTGTCACACGGAATGATCCGGAGACGGGGCGGCTTGAAGTCTTGGTCATTCAAAGGGCGGATACAGGCGAGTGGGCCATACCCGGCGGCATGGTGGATCGAGGTGAGGCGGTTTCGGCAGCGTTGGCAAGGGAATTTAAAGAAGAAACAGGCATTGAATTGGATATGGGAGATGCGGTTGAAATTTACCGCGGGTATGCGGATGACCCAAGGAACACGGATAATGCCTGGATGGAGACCACCGTGAAGCATAAACATCTTACGCCGGAACTTGCGGTAAGCATTAAGCCGGGCGTGGGGGATGAGGAAGTCACCGGCGTACAATGGCGGTCTTTAGAGGAAACCAATTTAGATGAATTTTATGCCAGCCACGGCAAATTTCTTGGAATCGTATTGTCCGGATTAAAAGCAGCTACCCGGTCCGAGCTCCGCACTGATGCCGATGCATCAGTACGGCTTCGGCAGGAACGTGACGTTCCTGTCCGAGCCGAGATGCGCTCTGAATTTGATCAGGAGATGCAGCTCGGTCGGCAACTTTCCGATGAAATGTTAAAAACACTCAATCCGGAGGAAGCGCTTCAATTGATTCGGAGTTACCGCGATATTTATGTCAACGTTTCGCGGGCGGCGGTTTCCTCACGCCAAAGCCTGGTCGAATACGGCGCGCCTGAGGCACTAATCGATTTCTTTATCGCGAATGAAATCCGCCTCGATGATAAAAACACCCAGAACCGCGTTTTCTCGATCGCAGAAGTCTTTCTCGAAGGGACCCGCTCCGAGGTTAGAGTCGCACCTGTCCTTACGGATACATTGAGCGTATTTGACTTAATCGATACCGATCGATTCGAAGCGTTAAATCAGATTTTGAGTCCTGAATCAAGTATTGAAGAGCGCAACCGACGGCTCGGAGTTTGGGAAATTGAGACCAAAGGCGCGATTCAGGCCAAGTTGGAAGCGATTCGTAAAGAAATGAACGCGGTCGATTTCACCGGGCTTGTCACACGGTTGGCCGAACAAGCCGACCGGGAGGATTTTGAAGGGTTCTTACGGAATCAATTTACACCTTGGGTGAATCAAAAATGGATCACAGCGGCTGAACTTGAAAGTTTGATCAACCGTACTTACGGTGTTTTGGCCGGCGCGTTTGAACAGGTGAGTGAAGCGGTGGCGCTGGAAGCACTCGGACTTGAGGATTGGTTTATCGCCGAACTCAATCGCCGCGTCGATGCGCTGGCTAGAGGTACCGAACCTTTGAATTTGGTCGTTCACTTATCCGATGCGAGCCGGCCGGAAGTGCAAGCCGATATGGCGCAAGCCCTGCTTGTCTCAAAGGATCAAACCGATTTGACTGTCCTTTTTAATCCGGAGCGCATCAAACTGAACGGCGTGTGGCGCGATAAAGGACTCATTTTCAGCACGGAAATGTTCAAGGATTTGAATTCGCTTGAGCTCGCGATTGAAAAATTGCAGCAGCGCGCGGGCATTTACGGCAAGGATCCGGCTTTTGCCTTCGATGAATTTTACCGGGGAACGCGCATGGAAAATCTGGGCTTCAGCGCGGTCGTGCATCAGGTGAGCCAGATCCCCGATTCAGAGCGCGGTCTTCGTCAGCTTCTTTTCCGCCTGGCGGTGAAGGTCCTGCGCATTCTGCAGTCGCCTGAATTAAAAGGCGCAACCTTAACCGAAGCGCAAACCCTGCTTAAAAAATATCTCACCGAAGCCGAACTCGGATTTGTCTCCGAGGCCTTCACCTTTGACGGCAAAACGCCCGTCGCCGATATGCTGACCCTGTTATCCGCCCTGAAATCCGCGCAGGAAGTGGTGAGGAAAGCGGCGTAAATCAGTACCGTGTACCTAGTACCGAGTACCGCGAGACCGGAAACTCTAACTAACCGAGTTTTTTACGCTCGGTACGCGGTACACGGTACTTATTAAGGAATGACTCAATGGTTTTTGCGGTGGTAGCGGAAGTATTGATAGAGCAGAAGAACGGCGATAACCGCCAATAGGAGCAGTGTCATGGTCATGAAAAAATAGCCCACTTGCGTCATGCTATTAATCTCCCTTCCACTCGTTCAGAATAATGCTGAATAACAATAAAGTCAAAGTAAAAGCAATACCCCATATGAGATCTCTGGCGACGAATGGTTTTTGGACAATTACGCCGATAATCATGACTGCAAAACTGACTTTACCGCAGTCATAGGAAAACCTGGCGACATTATCCCGCGTATCTTTGCGCATGCAAAAAATTATATAATTGACTTAGGAAAAGTCAAGTAAAATAATCATATTTTATATGAAATATTAACAAATCCGCGGCGCCGCGACAATTCAGCTGAAACATTCGCGCCGCGCGGCGTGAATTGACATCTACGATTTCCGCGACGTCGCGGAAATTGGATTACCCGCAAAACGGTTGTCAAACTCAGCGATTCGTTGTACATTCGCTATTTATGAAACCCCGCTATCTCCTTACCGGTTTGGGAATTGTCGCTATCCTCGTGGCCGGTGTTTTGATCTTAAAAGGTCAAAATGTCATGCAAGCGCCGCCTGAGCGTGAAAGCGGGGCGCGTTCCAAAGGACCGGCCGAAGCCCCCATTCATATCACGGAGTTCAGTGACTTTCAGTGTCCGGCCTGCCGCGTCGCGATCCCGGTCGTGGAACAAATTTTTGAAAGCTTTCCCGGCCAAATCCTGTTTGAATTTCATCACTACCCGCTGCAGGCCCATTCCAACGCTCCGCTTGCGCATCAAGCCGCCGAGTGCGCCGCCTCTCAGAGGCAATTCTGGCCGTATCATGACCGGTTGTATGAAGAACAAATGCGCTGGTCGCACGAACCGAATCCGGCCCAAACGCTGCTTTTGTATGCGCGCGATATGAAACTTAATTTAGATGCCTTTGCCGCATGCCTGACGGATGAAAACGTTACACGCCGGATCCAAGCGGATCAAAAGAAGGGGGATCAGCTGAAAATTCAATCCACGCCGACTTTTTTTATCAACGGCAAACGCTTTGTCGGCGGCAAAGAATTAATGGAACAGGGCATTCCTTATATTCGCCAAACACTCGCTCAAACGCAGGAACATGCTTAGAAAATCGCCGGATTTATTCTGGTTTTTGGCGCGGATTTTTGTGGGTTGTGTTTTTGCCTATGCCGGCTATGCCAAACTGATTGAACCAATTGAAAATTTCAGGGGCAATCTCACGCATTACGGTGTCATCCCGTACGCCTTGGTCCCCGCGATCGCGTTAATCCTGCCGTGGCTTGAACTGATCTTCGGCTCATTTTTAATTTTGGGTTATGCGCCGAAACTGAGCGCTTCGGTGCTCGGCGTGTTTTCGCTGATTTTTATCGGCGTCATCATTTCCAGCTGGGTTGTCGCCGGATCCGACATGGCGACCTGCGGGTGTTTCGGGCAGGGAGGGCTGCAGCTGACGCCGCAGCAAATTTTTGTTCTGGACTTGATCGATTTAGCACTCGCTGTCGGTTTAATACGTCAAAAGCAATTCCCTTGGAGTCTGGATGCCTTGCTCAGACGTTAACGCCTTGACACTCTTTTAACCCTTCAGTATGATTGCCCTTCCTTTACACATTCTCCGTGGGCAGGTAGCTCCCTCCGGGCCGTCGGCCCGTAGGGCCGGAGGCAGTCGGTAGGTAAATATGTTTTTCACCTATGTCCTGAAAAGCAGAAAAGATGGAAAGTTATACATAGGTCATACTGAAGACATTAATAAGCGGTTGCAGGAGCATAATTCAGGAAAGGTGTCCTCGACCAAAAGTAGAGCCCCCTTTGATTTAGTATATCAATCAGCTTTTAAGTCACGCAGTGAAGCAAGGTGGCAAGAGCGCAAGTGGAAATCGGGGTGGGGGCGTAAGCAGCTTGCGAAGATTCTTAATCCCGCATAATGTTTCGTGGGCAGGTAGCTCAGTCGGTAGAGCAAGGGACTGAAAATCCCTGTGTCGGGGGTTCAATTCCCTCCCTGCCCACACTTTTATTAAAGTTTACGGGAAGTGTGGACTGCATCAAATTTCCTTTAAATCTTATGGAAATTTGATGACTGCCCACGCTTTTATTGATATTTATGGGAAGCATGGACGGCGCCAACTTCCTGTAAAATATTTTTAAAATTGGCGACCGCCCACGTAAACCCAAATCCTTTTTATTATTTTCCCTTTATGAAAACAGCGATTGGCATTGATATCGGCGGCACGAAGATTTCCATGGTGCTCGGCACGGAAAAGGGCAAAATCCTCGCCCGCACGGAAATTCCCACCCTCAAAGGCAAAAAAACCCGCCAAGGTATCCGCAACCTGGTCGAAAATCTGCATCTTTTGATAAAAAGTTCCGCCGTAAACAAAAAAAATCTGGTCGGAATCGGAATCGGCATTCCGGGTGCCGTCGATTCCAAAAAAGGCATTGTGCCGCGTTCCCCGCATCTTGGGGGATGGAAGGGTCTTCCGTTGAGACACATTTTGAACCGCGCATTTCGTCTTCCGGTTTCGATGAACAATGACGCGAACGCGGCCGCTATCGGTGAAAAACATTTCGGCGCTTGCAAGTCAGTGGAGCATTTTATTTATGTGACAGTGAGTACGGGTGTGGGCGGAGGGCTGGTCGTCAACGGCCAACTCGTGGAGGGCTGCAGTTATGTGGGCGGAGAAATCGGGCATTTGACGGTCGTGCCGCTCGGGGAGCGCTGCAAATGCGGCAAATACGGATGTCTTGAAGCTTATGCCTCGGGAACGGCCATTGCGGACTATGCCCGCAAACAATTGCGAAAATATCCCGGAAGTAAAATAAAAAAAATGATGCGCAATGGGGCGGACTTAACGGCTAAAACTGTCGGTTTAGCGGCGCAACAAGGGGATCGCCTCGCGCTCAAAGCCTTTCGGCGCGCCGGATTTTTTTTGGGGATTGGTCTGGCTGATCTTTTGAATATTTTAAATCCTTCCGTGATTGTGCTGGGCGGAGGCGTTTGGAAATCCGCGCCCCGTGAATTGTGGAAATGCATGCTTGCAAGCTGCCGTACGGAGGCGTGGCCTGAGGCCTTTCGTTCGGTACGCATCACGCGCACAAAACTCGGTGATCAGGTCGGGAATTTGGGTGCGCTGGCACTCGCGTTTGAATATGCCAAATAAGTGGATTGCTACCGGCAAATATGGTTGTGTTAGCAACAGCTCTTGCGCCTGTAGCTCAGCTGGATAGAGCGGCTGGCTTCGAACCAGTAGGTCGCAGGTTCAATTCCTGCCAGGCGCGGATTTCTAAGATTTTTAAGACTAAGAGCATTTTCTAAAAGGTGAAGGGTTTCTCCGCCGGAGGCGGACCCGCCAACGCCTTGTGGCGGGGAACCACTAGGTTGCAGGTTCAAGTCCTGCCGGGCGCGCTGATTCCGACACTCGATTTTGTTAATCTAGTGCGGCTCGTGGAGAGCTTGATGCTCTCCTACGAGACCGTGATTTGGCACGGTGTCGTGACGGTTCAGGGCATTGATCCCTCACGGATCAATGCGACTTCGGCAGGAACTTGAAGTTCCTGTCCGAGTCGAAAGACCGTCTACGACAGCCGCGCCAAATGCGTCATGTTTTTCCTTCCTAAAATGATGGTACAATCATTCCGATAAAAGAATCATGCGTAAATTACTCGCCCCGTGCTTATGTCTGGTTTTGATCTCCTCCGGCTGTGCATCCAGCCCGGATGTCAAAGAGGCCGATGTCAGTGATAACCGCATGACGGTTTCGGAAGAAGTTGAGATCGGTCAGAAAATTCACAACCAAATCCTCTCTAATTTTTATACCTATTCCGAACCGCGCACCGTCGAATACGTCAATCAAATCGGCAGCTCTCTGGCGCGCTTTGCGGAGCGCTCTGATTTAAAATATCAATTCACGCTGCTTTATGATGATAAGATTTATGCGACGTCGGCTCCGGGTGGGTTTATTTATCTGACCACCGGCATGGTCAATTTTCTGGATAATGAAGCGCAGCTTGCGGCCGTCATTGCGCATGAATTGGGTCAGTTGCAATTTAAGGACGCGCGTCTTTCAAACGGCCGAAAAATTCTGGACAGCGTGACTCAAGTGGGAAGCACGGTGGCACCGGCCTTCGGTCAATTCGGCGCGCTTGCGGTGCTTGGCCTCATGATGCTCAATATGGCGGCGGATGCCGCAAATGTGTCTCCCGACGAACGGCTTGAAAAATCGGATGAACTGGCTTTCCATTATTTGCTCGCAGCCGGTTATGACCCGCAGGCCTTGCTGAATTTTCTCAATAAACTGCTGGATGCCCCGGAGGATATCGTCCCTTATTTTTATGATTATTACCAGTCGCGCCCGATTACGGCGGCACGTATGCTGAGTGCGCAGAAAGAGTTTGCGTCTTTGCCGCTGGACGGAAGAACTTTGGAGACGCATTACCAGCCCTTTCTTGAAAAAACAAAAGGTATTCGCGAAATTTACAAAACCTAAGCGCGGCCTTGTCAACGGGTACTAACTCCAGTAGAATCCAACATTTCAGTAAAAGTTTGCCGGTAAATTCTATATGTCTTTTTAGAATCATCAGTTATGCGCCCTTAGCTCAGCTGGTAGAGCAACTGACTCTTAATCAGTGGGTCGAAGGTTCGACTCCTTCAGGGCGCAGTTTTCATTTCTCTAACTTCTTTGTTTGCAGGCCTATGCGGCACTGGCGAAACTGGCAGACGCGCAAGACTTAGGATCTTGTCCCGAAAGGGGTGGGGGTTCAACTCCCTCGTGCCGCATCGCTTCCCGAAAATGCGCATTGCGGTAAAACGCCCGCTCCAGCCTTCATTGACAAATAGCCCCTCTTTTTCTAAAATACGCTCTTTTCGAGAGTTACGTAATCATACGCCCATATTCAGCGAGTGTAGCATAGTGGTAATGCTCTGCCTTGCCAAGGCAGCTACGAGGGTTCGATTCCCTCCACTCGCTCCAGACTGCCGCTCGCAGAAATTGAGTCCGTAAAGGAGAGTCAAAAACTTGAAGATATCCGTTAAAGACGGCAAATCGTGTGAAAAGATTCTTTCCATTCGCGTGGACAGTGATCACGTCCAAAGCGAATTCAATGAGTTCTTTAAAGCGGTCGCGCCCAAAGCAAAGGTGCCCGGTTTCCGCCCGGGTAAGGCGCCCAAGGAAGTACTGGCCATTCATTACCGCGACCAGGCGCGCGAACATGTTCTAAAACACCTGATTTCAGAAAGCTACGAAAAGGCGCTAAAAGAAAAAGAATTGCATCCGCTGGGCGTCCCCGATATCCGAGAAGTTCAATTCGATGAGACGAATCTTTCTTTTAACGCCCATATCGAAACGCGCCCCAAGGTCAAGCTTTCAAAATACAAAGGCCTGCGCGCTAAGCGCGAAGCCGCCTCGGTCAAGCCGGAGGATGTTGAGGCGCGGCTGAAGCAAATTCAGGAGTCGCTCGCTCAATATAAGGCGGTCGAGGACCGGCCGTCTCAAATGGGTGATTTTGTGATTGCCGATTACGTTTGCGTCGTGGGAGGCAAAGAAATCGAGAAAAGAGAAAATGATTGGTTCGAATTAAAGAACGATGAATTTCTGAAAGGTCTGTCCGCGCAACTGGTCGGCGTGCGTCCGGGCGATGACAAGGAAGCGCAAGTCACTTTTCCCGAAAATATCGCCCGCAAGGAACTGGCCGGCAAACCGGCTGTTTTTAAGATCAAAATCCGGGAAATTAAAAATAAGACATTGCCTCTTTTGGATGATGAGCTCGCCAAGGAGGCCGGTGAATATAAAAATTTAGACGAACTTAAAAAGAAAATACAGGATGATTTGCGCGCCATGCGGGAGCATGAACAGGAGGTCCAGTTTGAAAACGCGCTGATGGATGAACTGATGAGACACAACGCGTTTGAATTGCCCGAGCAGCTTTTAAAACGTCGCACCGAAGAGCTCTTGCGCCGCACCCGCGAGGATTTCCGCCGGCACGGAAACCCCGATGAAGCGTTCGACAAACAGAAAGATCAAATTTTACCCGAAATCGAAAAAGAGGCCAAAAAGCAGGTTCAGTTGGCATTCTTGTTGGATGAAATCGCCGAGCGGGAGCAATTGCAGGTATCCGAAGGCGACTTGAAGAAAAAATATGAACAACTGGCCGCCCGCTCCAAACGCGAGGTGGGGGCCGTCGAAAAATTTTATAATGAGAATGAGCAATACCGCGAAAGTTTAAGTGAACAGATACGCAACGAAAAAGCGGTCGAATTCATCAAAGTGAACGCCAAACAGAAATAGACAAAAGCAGGTGAAGGAGGGTTTATGAGCGGTTATTTGGTACCGATGGTCATTGAAACAACAGGCAAGGGCGAACGGGCTTACGACATTTATTCGCGTCTTTTAAAGGACCGTATCGTTTTCATCGGAACGCCGGTGGATGATACGATCGCCAATCTTATCATTGCCCAAATTCTTTTTCTTCAAATGGAAGACCAGGAAAAGGATATCAACATTTATGTGAACTCGCCCGGCGGTTCGGTTACGGCCGGCCTCGCGATTTATGACACCATGCAATTCGTAAAATGCGACGTCGCGACTTATTGCGTGGGGCAGGCGGCCAGCATGGGCGCCCTGCTGCTTGCGGCCGGTACCAAGGGAAAACGATTTTCTCTGCCGCATGCCCGCGTCATGATCCATCAGCCGTGGGGCGGGGCGCAGGGGACGGCTTCCGATATTCACATCCAAGCCACGGAAATTTTGAAGATGAAAAAGACGCTCAATGAAATTCTCGTGAAGCATACCGGACAACCGCTTGAGAGGATTGAAAAAGACACAGACCGGGATTATTTCATGTCAGCGGAAGAATCGAAGGCGTACGGAATCGTCGATGAAGTCATCACCTCGCGCCCGGATATCGGCGGTAAAAAATAACATAAACTGTTTCCAACCTCAACTTGTCCGTATCCGCACAAACGGCCTTTTTTTGGAATCGGTGCGTTGGGCGGCATAAGGAGACCCATTCATGTTGAAAGTTCTGATTGCTGATCCTCTCGGTAAAGCCGGATTGGCGGTTTTGAGAAAAGAGAAAGAGCTTCAAATCGACGAACGGCCGGGCCTGAGTCCGGATGAGATCAAAAAAATCGTCGGGACGTACGATGCGATCATCGTGCGCAGCGGTACGCGTTTGACGAAGGACATCATTGAAAAGGCCGACAAACTGCGCGTGATCGGTCGCGCAGGCGTTGGGGTGGATAATGTCGATTTGGATGCCGCCACGAAACGGGGCATCATCGTGATGAATACGCCCGAAGGCAACACGGTTTCGACCGCCGAACACACCTTCTCCATGATTATGGCCTTGGCGCGCAACATCCCGCAGGCGCATCAATCCCTGCATGACGGCAAATGGAAGCGGCATGATTTTCTGGGCACGGAACTGAACGGTAAAGTCCTGGGCGTAATCGGTTACGGACGCATCGGCCGCGAAGTCACGAAACGCGCGGTCGCATTCGGCATGCGCGTCGTGGCATTTGACCCATTCATTTCTAAAGCCAGCATTAAAGAGCATCCGGTGGAATTCATGGATTTGAGAGCCATGCTCAAAATTGCCGACTTCGTGACGGTGCATACGCCGCTCACCCCGGAAACAAAATACATTTTGAACCGTCAAACCTTTAAACATTGCAAACGCGGCGTTAAAATCGTGAACTGTGCCCGCGGCGGCATCATCGAAGAAAAGGCGCTGCTCGATGCGCTGAAGACCGGAATCGTTTCCGGCGCAGCGCTGGATGTGTTCGAAAAAGAACCGCCGGTCAACAATCCGCTGCTCAAATTACCGCAAGTCATCACCACGCCGCATTTGGGCGCTGCGACTTCGGAAGCTCAGGAGCAGGTGGCGGTGGATGTCGCCAAACAAGTCGTGGATGCCTTAAATGACCGTGCGATTAAAAACGCCGTCAATATCCCCAATTTGGACACTGAAACCCTCCGGGTTTTGAAACCGTGGTTGAATCTTGCCGAAAAGATCGGCAAATTGCATTCGCAGCTTTTTGAAGGCAGCCTGAAATCGGTCACCATCCGTTACGGAGGAGAAGTGGCGGAATACACCCTTGCCCCGCTGACCATCGCCGTTCTTAAAGGCCTCTTGACGCCCATTTGCGGTGAGACCGTTAATTTTGTGAATGCCCCGTCGCTTGCCAAGGAACGCGGGATCGCCGTCAATGAAAGCAAGAGCACGCGTACCGAAGACTTCGTGAATTACATTGAATTGGAAGTGTATCAAAATCACGAAACTTTCCGCATCATGGGCACGCTTTTCGGCAATCAGCAGCCGCGCATCGTGCGCATCAATGAATTCGTGACCGATGTCGTGCCGAAAGGGTGTGTCATTTTCATTCACAATGAGGACAAGCCGGGTGTTGTCGGAACCGTGGGGACGATTTTAGGTAAAAATAAAATCAATATCGCGGAGATGTCGCTGGGACGCGTGAAAAAAGGCAAAAAAATGATGGCGATGACTGTGATCAATACCGACAGCGACGTGCCGGACCGCGCTTTGAAGGCGATTAAAAAATTCCGTCCCGTGCTGGATGTCAAAGTTGTGAATCTATGAACCGAATTTTGATCGGAGCCCAATGGGGCGATGAGGGCAAAGGCAAAATCATCGACTTGCTCGCCCGCAAAAGCGACATTATCGTCCGCTATCAGGGTGGGAACAATGCGGGGCACACCGTCAAATTTGATCAGGAAAAGTATATTCTGCATCTGATCCCTTCCGGAATTTTGCATCCCGGAAAGATCTGCGTCATCGGTAACGGTGTCGTGATCGATCCCGCCGCCCTCTTTGAAGAGATTGAAATGCTGGAGTCTAAAGGGGTGCGCGTCAAAGGCCGTTTGCTTGTTTCAGAGCAAGCCCATCTGCTGCTTCCTTATCACCGTTTGATCGATCATTTGCGCGAAGAAGGTGCTGCGAAAAAGGATATGATCGGCACCACCAAAAAGGGCATCGGTCCCTGCTATGCCGATAAAATCGCGCGGGTCGGACTGCGCATCGGCGATCTAAAATACATGAGTTACTTCAAAGAAAGGCTGGCTTCTGTTTTGCGCGAGAAAAACAGAATGCTGAAGCAAATTTACAGCCACCGCGGCCTTTCTTTCGATGAAGTTCTGTCCGATTTTCGACGCATGCGCAAACGGCTGCTTACCTACGCTGAGAACACGACGCTTTATCTTTACGAAGCGGCCAAACGCAAAAAAAACATTCTCTTCGAGGGCGCTCAAGGAACGCTGCTGGATGTGGATCACGGAACGTATCCCTTTGTGACTTCTTCCAACGCCTCGGTGGGCGGGGCCATCACAGGTACGGGCATCAGCCCCACCTTGATCGACCGCGTCATCGGTGTTGTGAAGGCCTATACGACCCGCGTGGGCGAAGGCCCCTTCCCGACGCAATTTCCGGATCGTTTAATGAAGCTCGTGCAGCAAAAAGGGGAAGAATATGGCTCCACCACCGGAAGGCCGCGCCGTTGCGGCTGGTTTGACGCGGTGATTGCGCGTCATGCGGTGCGAATCAACGGTCTGGATGAAATGGCCATTATGAAGCTGGACGTCTTATCGGGCATGCCGGAACTTAAAATCGCGACATCTTACAGGCACGGCGGAAAAACAATCCGCGATTATCCGAATTCTTCTTATGAATTATCGCGTGTGCGGCCGGTTTATGAAACCATGAAGGGGTGGAATGAGGATCTTTCGAACGTCCATCGCTGGAAGGATTTTCCCGCGGCCGCTAAAAAGTATCTCAAACGGCTGGAAACACTGATGGAGACACCGATTAAAATCGTCTCGGTCGGCAGCAAACGCAGCCAAACCATTTTTCTGTGATGCAATCTAACGATCCTCAACATATTGCGATCATCATGGACGGTAACGGCCGCTGGGCACAGAAGCAGGGATTGCCCCGCATTCGCGGCCATCAAGTCGGCGTTGAGCGCGTGGAGGATATTATGCGCGTCGCGCCGGATCTCGGAGTGAAATATCTGACCTTCTATGCTTTTTCCAAGGAAAACTGGCAGCGCCCGAAAGACGAAGTCTCATTTTTAATGGATCTTTTAGGAAAGTATCTGGACCTCAAGATCGGAGAATTTAAACGCAAGAACGTCGTTTTTAATACGATCGGGCAAATCGAAGATCTCCCCAAAATCATTCAGGAAAAGATCGCCAAAGCCAAAAGCGAAACACGCCAAAATAACGGTCTGGTCGCCACATTCGCCTTCAGTTATTCCTCGCGGCTTGAAATCACGCGCGCGGCACGCTTGCTGGCAGAGCAATGCGCGCGGGGCGAGCTGAAGCCGGATCAAATCGATGAAGCGCTGCTCAGCCGTCATTTGTATACAGCCGATTTACCCGATCCGGATCTTTTAATCCGCACGAGCGGCGAAATGCGCATCAGCAATTTCCTTTTGTGGCAAATCTCTTACGCGGAGCTCTATGTGACCGATAAATTCTGGCCGGAATTTACCGTCGACGAATTCAAGAAGGCCGTCGACGATTTCAAAAAAAGGGAACGCCGGTTCGGAAAGACGCACGCCGCATCTGCGTCTCCGGATTTGGACAGGGTGCAAGATGGGGCAGCTTAAAAAAAGACTCTTCTTTTCCTTCATTTTTGTGACGTTAGCGGCGGTTACGATTTTTATGGCGCCGGCTTTGATTTTTTTTCTGGTTGTTGAATTGTTCATCTTTTTTGCGCTCAAGGAATATTTTGATTTGGCCCAGCGCAAAGGCATTGTTCTTTTTCAATGGCTGGGGCTGTTCTTCGGGATGTTGATCCCGTTTTCTTACTATTTTCCGGTATTGCCGGTCATCTTTGTTTTTGCCTGCATCAGTTTTTTTGTTATTCATTTCCGTAAACAACTGAATGCCCAAGCGTTGCTGGGCGTTTCCGTGGTTCTCTTCGGGTTGGTCTATGTCGCTTGGTTTTTTTCGCATTTGATTCCGATGCGCATGCTGCCCCATGGCGCCTGGTGGATTTTTTACACCATTTTGCTCGTTAAAGGCGGTGATGCCGGCGCTTACTTTGTTGGCAAAGCATTCGGCAAACATAAATTGATCGAGCATATCAGTCCCAACAAATCCCAAGAAGGCGCGGTTGCCGAAATGGTCACCATTATGATTTTGTCAGTTGTCTCAAAAATATATTTGCCGCACGTTTCGTTCATTCATTTGATTTCTCTCGGCTTGATTGTGGGTGTGTTGGCCCAAATCGGTGACCTCGGCGAAAGCTTGATTAAAAGGGAAGTGGCTGTCAAAGATTCGGGGACGATTCCGGGTTTGGGAGGCGTTTTGGATATGCTGGACAGCCTGCTTTTAACGATACCGGTTGTCTATTATTACATCCTTATTTTTAGAGTGGCCGTATGACGGCGACGAACCGCACAAAAGACATCGCCATTTTGGGGTCGACCGGATCGATCGGACAGAATACCTTAAAAATTGTCCGGTTGCACCCCGATCGATTCCGTGTCCGTGCTTTGGCGGCCAAAAAAAATGCCGCGACGCTCGAAACGCAGGCGCGCGAATTTCGGCCGGAGGTCGTCTGTCTTTTTGAAAAAGCTGGCGCAGCGGAGCTTGAACGCAAACTTGCTCCCTTAAAAATCCGCGTCGTGACCGGAGAGTCGGGCTTGGTTGAGGCCGGTACGCACCCCCGGGTTGAAGAAGTGGTCTTTGCGATGGTGGGGGCCGTGGGTTTGGTGCCGCTTTTTAAAGCGGTCGATGCAGGGAAATCCGTGGCCGTGGCCAACAAAGAGCCTTTGGTGATGGCCGGAGCGCTTTTAATGCAGCGGGCAAAAGAACGCGGCGTCTCCGTTTTCCCGATTGATAGCGAACATTCCGCCTTATGGCAATGTCTTGAAGGTAAAGCCCCCGCCTCCATCAAAAAATTAATTTTAACTTCTTCCGGCGGGCCCTTTCGAAATTTCAAAGGATCATTGAATTCCATCGTGCCGCGCCAGGCCCTGAAGCACCCCAAATGGAAAATGGGTCCCAAAATCACAATCGATTCAGCGACGCTGATGAATAAAGGATTAGAGGTGATCGAGGCAGCCAATCTGTTCGGTGTACCGGCTGAGAAAATTGACGTGTTGATTCATCCGGAAGCGATCGTGCACGCACTCGTTGAATTCGTCGACGGCAGCCATTTGGCGCATTTGGGTATCACCGATATGCGTCTTCCGATACAATATGCCTTAAGCTATCCGGACCGATTGACGAATCATTTACCGACTCTGGATCTGGCCGGACTAAAGCAATTATGTTTTGAAAAACCAAACCGGAAGCGGTTCCCGTGCCTGTCGCTGGGATATGAGGCAAGCCGGATGGGGGGCAGCATGCCCGCCGTTTTGAACGCAGCCAATGAGGTTGCCGTGGAGGCCTTTTTGCAGAACCGCATCGGGTTTACATCCATTGCCAAAATCATAGAAAAAACCATGCAACGTCATCGACTCATCAAACAGCCGGCGCTAGCCGCTATTTTGGAAGCGGATCGTTGGGCCAGGGAGGAAAGCAAACGCTCTTTATGAATTTTCTGATTTCTTTGATCCCCACTGTTCTTGTATTAGGCATTTTGATTTTAATCCATGAGCTCGGCCATTTTATCGCCTGCCGTTTGACGGGCGTGAAGGTTGAAAAGTTTTCCATCGGCTTCGGACCCGAGATTTTGCATTGGCAGGGCCGCCAAACGCGCTATGCGATTTCCCTTTTGCCTTTAGGCGGATTTGTCAAACCGGCGGGAGAATCGGCGAGCGAACTCACGGAATCAGGGCCGAAACCGGGTGATTATCTGGCGGCTCCGCTGGGTTCGCGTATTTTTATCGTGGTGGCCGGAGTCCTGATGAATTATTTGCTCGCCTTCGTGCTTTTCGCGCTGATTTTTATGATGGGGCGGCCTGTTCCCGGAACGCGCATCGGCGGTTTTGTGGAAGATTATCCGGCCATTCAAAGCGAATTGAAAGAAGGCGACCGCATCATTCAGCTCAATGGCATCGACGTGCATACGTGGGTTCAATTGACCGACGCCATTCAACACGCGCCCCCGGGTGAGTTGGCTATCCTCGTGCAGCGCGAAACAAATCAAGGCCGGATACGGGAAGTTGCCATACGCTTGGCGCCGAAAGTGGAAACAGTCAAGGATATTTTCAGCCAGGACATGGAAGTACGCAGGCTTGGGATTATGCCGCATCCGGAAGCCTATGAATTCGAGCGTTTCGGGTTTATCGAGTCGCTCAAACGCGCCTGGCAAACCGAGAGTTACTTGACGATTATGACGCATAAAGCGCTTTTCTATCTCCTGCTCGGTAAACTGTCCCTAAAAACGTTGGCAGGACCGATCGGCATCGTAGCGATGACCGGCAGCGCGGCGCAGCTCGGGCTGCCTTATGTCCTGCAATTGACCGCGATCTTGAGCGTATCACTCGCAGTAATTAATCTCTTGCCGATTCCGGCGCTTGACGGTGGGCACTTGCTATTCTTGTTGATCGAAGGCATACGCCGGAAAAGCGTCAGCTTGGAAGTTCAGGAACGCGCGACGCAGGTCGGATTTGTCCTTTTGATGGCGCTTATGGTTTTTATTATTTTTAATGATCTTGTGAACATTCAGGCTTTCGACAAAATCAAAGATTTTCTTCGCCCCGCAGCCCCCTGATTTAATTATGCGTTGGACTCAGACACTGATTCCGAGCTTGAGACAGGTTCCGAAGGATGCGGAAGCCCCGAGCCATCAACTGGCTTTAAAGGCAGGGCTGATACGCCAGCTTTCCTCCGGTGTTTACAGTTATCTGCCGCTCGGTTTTCGCGTGCTCCATAAAATCATTCGCATCGTCCGGGAAGAAATGAACCGCGCGGGTGCGAATGAAGTATTGCTGCCGGCTTTGCATCCGGCCGAGCTGTGGAAGCAATCCGGCCGCTATGATGCGTTAGGTGACGATAAATTTGCTTTTAAAAACCGC
>JBFHCO010000014.1:0-23680 GCA_041585205.1 Candidatus Omnitrophota bacterium
CGCTTTAATTTTCTTTCTAAGAGCCGAGGAGCCCCTGCCATTTGAAATCGGTTTTTTTTCGGGAGACATCAAAATCTTCAAGCAGGAAAAGGGAGAGTGGATGGAACCGGTCAAGGGAGCATTGCTCTCAGCCGGCGATAAAATCCAAACGGGATCCGAAAGCTATCTCGAAATGCATATCAGCGAGAAATTTTACGCGCGCCTGAAAGAAAATTCCATGATTGAATTGATGAAACCGCTGCTTTTTTCAACAAAGCCCGCGCATCGTATTTCATTTTACGGAGGGACCTTGTTCGGCGTGGTCGAACGGGACACCGAGGATTACCGTTTTGAGATTATGACACCCAATCTGATCGTGCCGCAGCCCGGCACCACGTTTGAAATCAGCAGCGACCCCGATACCGGCAAAATATGGATCGGTGTACTGAAAGGCATGGTCGAAGTCCTTTCCGACGGAATCTTCAAACGCCGCATCACGACCGTCAAAGGCCTCGAGAAGGCCGAGCTGCAAAAGGGGAAAGTGCTCGCGATGCCGGAACGCGTGACTCGTGAAGATTGGAATGAGATGAAGGAAGCTTATGAGTTGACCAAACCCACGTTCGATTTCGAAGCGATCCAGATGGATTTATCCAAGGAAGCGGGAACCATGTTTCGATTTGTCTTTGACCACGGGACGTTTTATACGCCGCGCATCGGGTATGCCAAGCGGGAATTCATCAAAAATGAGGCCACGGGTGCTGTTTATTTGATCATGGAATATGACGTCTTTCCGACCGGCTCATTTGTCGGTATGTATATGAAAACGCGGGGGTTCGATATTGCGCAATTCAAAATGTTGACCTTCGAGGCGCGTCAAATGCCGGATGACTATTTCCCGGAAAATTTTTTGGTGGAATTCAAAAAGAGCGGAGGCATTGTCCGCACCTTCCGGCCCGCCTCCTTTAAAAAGCGATGGCAGCAATATGTGATTCCGCTGCGCTTTTCGAAAGAAACCTTGATTGATGAGATTACGTTTGTCTTTTCAAACGAGCGCGTCGGAGAGCACAAAAAGGGATCGCTTCAGATGCGGAATTTCGAGCTTGTCCCGCTTACCGAACCCGAGCCAGCTCAAACGCCGGCCAGCCCCTCGTGAGTATTTCCGAGGTGGTTCGCCCAATCATCGATAGACTTGACGCCTGATAGGAAACATCGGTATATTCTTCATCTTTTCACCTACAAACATGCCGGGGTGGCGGAATTGGCAGACGCGCTAGATTCAGGGTCTAGTGGCCGAAAGGCTGTGCAGGTTCAAGTCCTGTCCCCGGCACCACATTAAGCAATAAGTGATAAGTCAAAAGGGCAGAGAGCAGCGTCGGATGCATGTTTAAAGAAAAAATCGTTTTTACTTATCACTTTTGACTTTTTACTTATAACTTTCTTATGAATGTGTCCATCGAAAACCGCAAAGCCCGCCACGATTATTTTATATACGATAAATATGAAGCCGGGATCAGCTTGGTCGGCAGCGAAGTTAAATCCATTCGCGAAGGCAAGGTCAATTTAAAGGATAGCTTCGTGCGCTTCTCGAAGGGCGAGGCCTATCTCGTTAATTGCCATATTTCTCCCTATTCCAAAATTCAAGGCTATGTGGATTTGAACCCGACCCGCAGCCGTAAACTCTTGCTGCATAAGGAACAAATCGGCAGAATGATGGGGAAAATATCGCAAAAAGGCTTCGCGGTCGTGCCGCTTAAGATGTATTTTAAGAAGGGATTGATTAAGGTAGAGATTGCGGTGGCGAAGGGTAAAAAGCAATTCGATAAGCGAGAGACCATCCGTAAGCGAATACATGAACGCGAGAGCCAAATCGCCATAAAAAAGCACTCTCGGCAGTAATTTGAAGGTACGGAAAGCTTCGTGATATAATAAGAAATTCGTATTGAGCTATAATATAGAAGGAAGCGTTCTTTCATAATTTGGGGGTGACAAGTTTCGACAGGGGAATTTGTCATAAGGGGAGCATGCAGAGGTTGTTAGGCGGCCTCTCTAAAAACCTAACACAACATAAATGCTGACAAAATCAGCTGGAGCGACAGAGCTGCTGGACCCATCACTGGGCCCATGGCCGTCGCTCTTCCTATCGCTGCTTAATTGCTAGCGACGTCTCAGGGTTGATATCTGCTAGGCCTTGACGACGACAATAGCAGGTTGCGCTTTCGGCTCGCTATCGCACCGAAGCTAAGACTTTAGATAGCTCGCCCGGCAAGATCTTGGTCACGAGAGATTGACGGGTTAAACCAAACATGACCTGAGCATGGAGAGCTTCTTAAGAGAAATCTCTTGGACGAGGGTGCAATTCCCTCCACCTCCACCAAACTTTATATTTGGTGACAGCCAGGCACGGCCAGAGAAGCCGTGTCCTGTCTAGTCAGTGGTGTGTGAGGAAACGGTTAGACGTTCGTCAAGAACGTCAAGCGTAGTACTTGCGCATAGGCGCAAGTGCAATTCCCTCCACCTCCACCAGTTATATTTATTGAAAAAGAGGTTAGGAATTTGATTCCTAACCTCTTTTTTTTGTAATGGGCGAGTGACTATAATTCAGTATCATTAAAGGACTTTAACTTATAAAATTCATAACATAAGTGTAACTACATATAATTAAATAGGTTACGACTTAAAATAAAAGTTTTTTAACTATTGACTAAATAGAATCTGCCATGTAAACTTAGCTTTGTAAATGCTTTTAAATATCCTGGCATAAAGGGTCGGAGACTGAATATATGATGCCAGGATCAAAAATGATGGGTTGGATTAAAGCGGTTTCTTTCACAACCGCTTTGATATTTACCGTGACCAGCGTATGCTGGGCAGACGGTTCCAACATCGCCGCTTCAATCACCGCTCAAAATAAGCTGCAAAACGCCGCAATCCCTGATATCTCTCAACCCGATCTTTCGCGCAGTGCGCTTATCAACTTGCCGGAGCACGCCGGGCAGGTTCTCAGAACATACGAAGGCCGTGACCCGCGATTCGTCGTTCACATCCAAGATGCCCATATTCATGAAGAAGCGCAGCGCAATATCGCCGGTATTCTGAATTACCTGATCCGTCATCACTCAATCCGGACGGTCCATATCGAAGGCGCGAGCGGCGAAATGGCGCATGAATTACTATCTTCTTACCCCGATTCCGATGCCCGCGAAGCCATCGCTGAATATTTCTTAAAAGAGGGCATTTTTAACGGCCCGGAATATCTCGCTGTCGGAAAAAGCCCTAATCTTAAATTAATCGGCGTCGAAGATGCCGATCTCTATGAAAAGAACCGCCAAGCCTTTCTGCAGGCACTTGATTTCAAATCTCGGGACGAACAGATTCTCGCAAAAGCCCGTCATATCGCGGAAGCGTTAAGCCCCCATGTATTTTCCGAAAAGGCCAAAGAATTCGTCAAACGCCGCAATGCCTTTCAGCGCAATCATCAGGAGTTTCACTCATACGTACGCTATCTCGAAGCGCTTTCCGGGCAATTATCTCTTACGCCGGTGGGTCCCCAGATTCAAGCGTACTTGAAGTTGGCTTCTCTCGAGAAGGAGCCGGAAGTCGATGTCGAAGAGGGAAAGCTGAAGCAGGTGATTGCCCGCTTAGGCGAAGAGCTTCAGGGAAATGCCTTGCAGGAATTCCATCGGATGACTGAGGCTTTCAGGGTTCATCAGCTGAAGCGGGGTGAATACTACGGTTATCTGGCGGACTTACAAACCACGCTTTGGGACAGCAAGGGATTCCGGTCCACGAAGCAGTATTTGGATTATATCCGGCTGCAAGATGCCATTGGGCTGGAGATTTTCGATGAAATCCGCCAGATCGAAGAGGCGGTGAAAGCCGAATTATTCGTGACCCCGGAAGAAAAAGCGCTCGACCGGCTTTACCGGACGCTTGAAATCTATGAAAAGATCTTCAATTTCTCATTGACCAAAGAAGATGCCGAATATTTCTATGAAAACAGGGCGTCATTCCGTTCCGAAAACTTGCTGGAAACATTAGCTCCGCTCTTGAGCCGATATCGCTTTGATCAGACGATCGATGCGGCCGAATTGATGGTGCTGGATGAGGATCTCCCCAAGATTGAAACCTTTTATGAGCTTGCGCTCAAGCGTGACGATGTCTTAATCGAAAACGCCGTTCAGGCAATGGCGGCGAAGGGTGAAAAAATTGCCGTCATCGTAACCGGCGGGTTTCATACGCCGGGCATCGAACAGTATTTGAAAGAGCGGGATATTTCTTATGCGGTCATTATGCCGCGCATCAGTCAGATCACGGATGATGAGAAAACAAGCGCGGCCTATGAAAAATCCATGCGGGCGGAATCGACTCCGTTGGCAAACACGCTGATTGAGGCGTACTTTTCGGCCGATACCGGCCTGATCAATGACCCGCGCTATCAATTGCAAACACCGCGTCCGCTGCCTTCCGTTGAGCAATTTGTCACGGATGGCATCTTCCAAGAAAGTGAAACCGGCTTCGATGAAAAGGCGGAGCGTTACGGCGCCCTGATGGAAGGCGCCATGTATCTCGGTCTTCAGACCGTGCAAAAGGAAGGGGAGTTTCCGAAAGCTGTGGTTGAGAGCGTGACGCAAGCGCTGCGCCCCGAATTGCGTGAATTCGCAGAAGTCTATGACCGCATATTCTCAAGCGGCCGCATTGCCCTCGAAAACGGCGGGCAGACGGGCAGCGCTGTATTGCGCGTGGGTAAGCGGCATGTGGGTGTTTTATGGTATCCGGAAGATCAGAAGAATGAAGCGGTGTCGACGCGTTCGAAGCAAGAAACGCGCGCCGTTCTCGGCAAAAAGATTTATGAAATCAGACAATTGCAGGATGGCTGGGATGCCGCTTTTGAATCGCGCGTGCGGCAAACTCAGCAGCAAGTGCGTTCCGAAGTCAGACATCGCGCATCCGAATCTGAGACACATAAAATATTCGGGAAAGACCGGAAATACGTTCAATTCACCAAACTGGAAGAATTGGATCTCCTTGACCAGGAAATTTTAAGAGGCGCAAGCCAAGTAGCTTATACGGCGGAAGATAAACCAAAATATACGATTGATGAAGCGCTCAGGGCGGCCGGCATTCAAAGCGACGATGCCGTTCAGATCCGGGCGCATTGGGTCCTCCAGCATGAGCGCGGTATTCAAAAGGTCACCAAACTCGGCGCTGAGGACAAGACTCAAGTCGTGGAGCGTAAATATAAAATTTACGCGGAAACGAAGGAAGGGCGTAAAAACTTCATTCTGACGGTAGCCGTGCGCCACGATGCGGAAAATAAAAAATACAAGGTCCGGCCGAAAAGTTTCGTTGCCTATACCCCGGAACTGAACGCCTTAGATCAAAAGCTGCGCAATGCGAAGGATGATGCCGGCCGGACGGTCGGTATTCAGGGGATTGCCGCGGCGAAACTTGCCAATTACGTTCAAATCAATGTCAAAAGACTTAAAAGCGATGAAAAGGCGGGGCTTACCGCTTATGGCTTGACCCTTGAAGACCGTAACCGATCCATTTCGCTTGAAGTCGCGCTTCAGGAAAAAGAAAGCGCTGAAGTGAATCCGTTTCCGGAAAAAACCTTGAGAGACCGGTTTGACACGGAAGATGCGGCCGGAAAATCCTACCGTATCTGGGTTTATGACAATCGCCCGTCGGGTGAGTATGTTGCCGAGAAACCGCAAACGGAAATCGGCGAACAGGAATCTTCCTATATGATGGCTCAAGCTATACCGCTTGATGAGCTGCCCAAGGAGCAGGCCGGACCTGTCGCCCAGGCACCGGTTAAAACCGAAGATGATGCCGCGGCGGAAATCCAGAAACGTCCTGTGATCAGGGAAGCGGCTGCAAGCGCAGCCGTGGCGGGAGCGGCCGGCATCGGAGGCGGTATCGGGAAGCGAATCGGCACTGCGCTTAAGCAGCTCAAACTGAAGGAAATCCAAGAACTGGAAGAGAAAGCCAAAGCGGCTGAGGAAAGAATGAAAACCGCGGCGGATTTGATTTTAAACAATGCGCAGGCCGGTTTTGAGCAGCTGGCAATTATCGCGGAAGAAGCCGAAGACGAAGGTCAGCTCGACACTTTGGATAAAGTGGCTCTCGAACTCGATGCAAGTCTTGAAAGGGATTTCCAGGAGAAAATCGTTTCTGAAGTCAGCGGATTTCGTCCGGGTTCGAAAATTCATACACGTCTCGATCTCGTCAAAGAACAGCTGCGCATCGAAATCAATACGAAATTAAAAGACCTGGAAAAAGTTGCCCTCGGTGAGCAACCCGCTTCGGTGACTGAGCGGGCGGATATCGAGATCGATGAAAACATTCCTTCAGCTATTGAATTAAAGCCGCCGGTTGACTCCAAGCCGGAGCCCAAGGTGGAAGTGCATCGCTTGGATTATGTAGCGACTTTTGACTCTGCTTTGGCGTCTGAGAAAGAACGGCTTGAACAAGCATCACGGGAATTCGAAAGTTTGTCCGGTCAGCCGGGACGTGAAGCACTGGATGAAATGGGTAATAAATTAAAGGAAATGGCCGCCTCGGTTATAAAGATGCAGCAGCGCTCCCGATCCGAGGTTCGCGTGACCGCGCGGGAAAAGTATAAAGAGTTGGCCTCCTATACCCGCGAAGCCGAGGCGAAACTGCAAATGCAGCAGGATGCTTATGTCCGGAAATTAGAAACTGAAATGACGCGCGAGCTCGAGGGCCTTGCCGGCGGCATTGAGGATGCGAGCCTGCTTGAGGATCAAGTCTTGCATGCGAAGATCGATGCCATTGAAACCGCCTACACCGGTCTCATTCAAACATTTGCGGCAGTTCCCATTCTGAAGGGGATGCATGAGCGCGCAAGCACTCTGATCGAGCGTGTGAAACAAAATCAGTCCGGGATTCTCGAGACCATACGGAAGGAAAAGCTGAGACGGATTGAAGATGATGTTGCGGCAGTCTTACAAAAGGTTGAAGAGCGGATGCAGGTTCTGCGATCCGTGGATGCGGATCCGGATTACGCTGAAGAACTTCTGCAATCCATCTTAGCGTTCGAGCAGTCGTTGCCCGCGGGTATTATGACCGACGGCGTGAAAACGATCAAACAACGGATAACTGAAGCATCCGCGCTCATCGACGGCGTGAAGGAACGCTCTGATCATAGGAAAATCAATGCTCTCTTGGATCGACTGAACAGGATGTTGAAGGCGGAATATTCAGCCATTGAAACCGAGATAAGGGATACCGCACACGTCGGTGCATATGAAAATCTGGAAGAGGATATCAGGAAGGCGCGGGAAAAGAAGGACGGCATGCTTGAAAAAATGCGCGAAATCGGCGGTATCGCGACTTTCCCTGACCGGAATAATATCTTCTCGAGTCTCGAGGAAGGATTCAACAAGACCATTGAAGCGTTACAAGCCCTTTATCAGGATAAGCAAGCCGCGCTCGCGTTTGAAGAGCATTTGAAACCCATTTTAGCTTTGATAGATGCTTATTCCGGGATTGACCGCTTGTCACAAAAAGAGCTATTGGAAGCGGCGGACGTCTATGCCGCGGTCCTCGAGGCGGAAAACGGAATCTCGATCGAAGCGAAGAATCTGGTCGACCCCTCTTTGTTGATTAAATTGGAGAAAGTACCCGAGAGAATGGATAAAACGGGTCACGTCTATGCCGAAGGTTTTAAGGACAAAATCAGAATGGCTCCCCGGATCGACGAAGAAGCGAATGTCGGCGAATACCGTGACCGTGTCGTGGATCCCTTGGTGGCGGAAGTTGATTTCTTGACGGAATATATCAAAGGAAGTTCCGACCGCGCTATTGTGTCAAATGCAAATTTAAAAGCGTGGCTTGAAAGCGTCCTGCATGACGTGGATGCCGCCGCGGATCGCTGGCTCGAAGAGGAAATTCTTCCGATTTTTGAGTCTTATAAACAAAGCATCGAGTTGGCATCATCTGTTTTTGCACCCGCGAAGCAAGATGATGCGATATTGGCAAGACCACCGACCGAGATTCCGCAATCGGAAACTCCCGAGCTTCCGCCTGCGGAAGACTTCACCGAAACGATATCAGATGCCGGCGCCTTAACAGAAGCAGCGAAGAAAATTCCCGCAAGCGTTCATGATGCGGAACTGATCGCAGAAATTCATGTCTTGGAAAACGAGTTAAACGACATAATTCAAAGAAAAACAACCGTCGACACGGAATTATTGGCACTGAGCGGCGGCGCGGATATGACGGATGAGGATTATGAAAAAGCGAATGAGTTGATCATGGAATCGGAGCGGCTGGAAGATGAGATCAACCGCATGCAAAAGTCGCTCGATGAGAAACAGGCTTTGACCGAGGCGGCGCAAGCGCAGAAGAAAACACGCTCGGAGGTAAGATCGGAACCCGCCGTTTCGCTGTCTCGGCAGGCGCTAGAGAAACTCGATCGAACCCTTGAAAAGGATAAGGAAGTTCATCAGGAAACGCTTCAATGGGCCGAGAGGATCAAAAAAACAAATGAGCGCGGAAAAGTCATCCGCGAAATATTCCAGCTGAAGCAGAAAACCTTTTCTGAATTGAAAAAGACGCTTTCCGAACTTGAAGCCATTGATCTCTCTGCGAAATCGTTGGATGTCACCAAGGCCTCGGCATCCGTTTCGAACGCGGAAGGGAACAAGGTTCAGACGATTGAGGCTTTTCGCCGGGGGATTCAGCAGCTGCAGGAGAATTACTCCTGGATGGAAGAGGATACCGGTATCGATACTCAGTTGGCGGGTCTGATTACCCTGGTGGATCAAAAGGACGGGGAAATCAACGCCAAGATCCGCGATAAAAAGGAAGTGATCAGCGATTTCCTTCAATTGATGGCGGTTGAGTCACGTTCCAAAGAGGCCGAGTTGAGCGAAGAAAAATCCGAACCCGAGGAAGTTGAAGCGCCGGCACCCGCCGAGACGGATGATGCTGAAAAACGGTTACAGGATCAACTTAATTTGATCAAAGGCATCGAAGAACCTGCAGCGGAAGCGCCGGTTGAAGAAAAAGTTCAAGAAGACGATGCCTCCGCGGATGACACGCTGAAGCTCGTCAAATCCCAGCAAAAAACCATCAAGAAAGCGCTCAAATCCAAGGCAAAGCGGCGCGGTGACAAAACGGCATCTTCCGGACAATCGACGCTGAAATTTTGGCTGTTTTGGGCCCCGGCCCTGTTTTTCGGAACACTGATCGCCGTGATGGCCGCCAAGCATTTGGCCCTGAAAGACCGGAGAGTCGTGCAGCCGCCCTCATCCATGGAAGTTCGCGATACGAGAGAGCGGGAGAAGGCTCAAGAAATGCGCCAGCTCCAGGAGCAAAAACGCGCCGATGAATTGAAACAAATCGAAGCGGAGGCGCAGAAGCAAAAAAAGGAGCGCGAAAGAATCCAGCATGAACGCAAGGTGCTGGAAAAAGAGCGGCAAGATTTCCAAGATCAGATCCAGAAATGGACCTTGGAAATCAAAGAGCTGGATACGCAGCGCAGGGGGCATCAACAGACGCTCGATAAAATTCAAGTCGAATTCGATAAAGCGGATACGGCATTGAAGCAGGCGGAAAGCCGTCTCGAGACCATGAACAAGCAAATCCTGGATAAAAAGAAATGGCTTGAGGAATATAAACTGCGTATGGAAGGCAAGCGGCCTTATCAATACAAAAAAATTCCCGTTTATGGGGGAGCGAGTCCTTATAACCCCATTCCGACCTATAAGTATGAATACTTTTATTTGGATCCCAAAAATAAGGAGCATGAGTCCAAGATCGCCGAATACGATCAAAGACGGCAGGTTCTGTTCAAGGAAATCGAAGTCATTGAAATCGATCAAAAGGAAATTGAAGTCACCTTGCCGGATTTGCGCGAAAAAAGAGAACAAGCCGAGGCGCAATTCGCCAATATCCATCGGCACATTCTTGCGATTGACCCCCAAATTACGCAGCGCGAGCAACTGATCGACGGCCTCCGCGAAAAGATCAAAGAGCGCACCAATGATCTGGCGGATTTGGATGCCGGCCGTTCCGAGTTACGTTCTGAGAAAGAAGATGAAGGTGATCAAGATACGGGCGATACATTTTTGGATGACGATGAAGATCCCGAACCGTGGGCGCCGCCCGCAATTGAACCCGGGGAAATTCTGCCGATTGATGCGTTCTGGCTATCTGTCACGAGTGATCGTGAAGCGGTTTTGGCTGATCAAGCCGCATTGACGCGGCAAAAAACAGAGGTGATTTCTGAACCGGTGGAACAAGCGGAGAAACCGAAACCCATTCAGGAACCGATCGTTCAGGAGCCGATCGATGAAAAGGCGGTGGCGGAAGATGTCGCGCAGGAGCAGCCGGAAGCGGATTCTGACGCCATGTTTGATTTCGGGTCTCAGGAAAGACCCACCCGCTCTGCCAGGGAGTTTCTCCCTGACTTTGAAGGGCTCGGCACCTTAACCCAGAATTTAGATACCTTTTTGGGCAAGGGAGATGAACCTGAAGCGCAAGTTGTCAAGAAAAAGGACGTCAAAAAAATAAAGAAGGCTCATACAAAAAAAACAGCCGGAAAGAGAACTCGCGGGGATGCGCAAGCGGAACCGTCGCAAAGGGCCATATTGTTGATTGCCACTTCCATTGTTTTCGCAGCCGCCCTCATCGGTGACAAAGCATACAATATGCTGTTTTCGGATCCGTCTCCGGCTCCCGCGATCCAAACTTATCAGCCCGAAATTTATCATGCCGCGGCCCGCGAAGAATTCGAACCGGTTGATGTGACCCCCGTGCGGATGCCGGTCCCGAACGTCGAAATTGAACAAAAGCCGGATGTCAATAAAGTTGTTGAGCCGGAGCCCCAGCCGCGCGTCCCCAAAGTATTACCCAAAGAAGTGCATGAGCAGATCTCCAAAGGAGATATTCAAGCCATGCGCAAAGGACTTGAATGGGCGGAGGAAAACGGTCTGGAAAGCCCCGATCTGATGAAGCGCACCGTGGCGGCGTTCAAAACGAATCCGCATGCCTCTGAACTCACGAATGAAGATCTCGCGTTTCTCTTGGATCATCCCGATGATGAAGTGTTCAGAGAGACGATTAACTTCCTGCGGGATGAGATCGCAAAAGGGAAGAATCGAAAGCTCATTCCCAAATATGTCGCGGAGATTTATACCCGTCTCGGTGAACCCATAGAAAAGGAGACGTGGACGAAATACTTAAGCGAAGTCCAAAACGCCGATGCCAAAGGAACGCCGGGCGCGGTGGAAGTAGCCTTACGCGTGGCTCAAACCAGGAAAAATATCGGCCTGGCCCTGGATTGGGAAGATTTCAGACCGGTCTTTGAAGCTCCGAATCTGAGCCCGCATTTTGAGGCTTTGGCTTTGAGGGGTATGGCGGTTCACAGCGTGATTAAGGATTACAGTTTTCTTAAACCGTATCTCCATAAAAGAAGCACGGCCTGGGATGCCATTGATTTTATCCTGTTGCAGCGCACCGAGATTCCGACGGGAGAGTTCAGCGGCTTGGGGGCTTTCATCCCGCGTCAGCAAACTGATGTATGGGATTTGCGCCCGGCCGAGCTTGTGCAGCTGTCGAGCGAAGTGACTCGGATCATCACGGCGAAGCCCGCGGGCAGGGAAATTGAAATCAATGAGAATGTGGAACTTGCCGCGATGTGGGAGAGGCTGTTGGCGAGCATGCTGGCCGAAAAATTGGTCCGATACGCTATGCCCAATAAAATCGCTCCGCAACGGCTCTATGAAATTCGCACACCCCTGTTTCATTTACTGCAGCGATACCGGAATTACTACGCGACTTTGGATGAAAAACAGCAGTTTGAATTCGCCAACCGCGCCGCGCTGCTGATTGAAGCCGCGCGTGATGCGCATATGAAAGATGTGGTTCTCGGTCCGGATCGGGGTTTAGTCATCGCGGCGCATGTGCAGCCTGAATTCAGCCCCGACATAGTCAAGCGATTAATCGCAAAGCACGGCGGTACCGCCGACGGGGGCTACAAAATATTCAAGGGATCAGGCAACACTCAAACGACTTTGCGTCGCAGGAATGAATACCTTCAATCCATCGTGGATGCTTCCGCCAATCACAGACAGCCCATGACCTTTTTCGAGCTCGGGCACGGGTATCCGGAGCGTTTCACATTAACGAACAGCCGTGAAGGTTTCATCAGCACGGAGGAATATGCGCGTGCCCTGGTTCAAGGGCAGGTAGGGAAGCCGAAAATTAATTTGAGTCATATCACGTTTTTAAAATTCGGATGTTACCAATGCGACCTGGCGACGGATCTATTAAGAGACTCTATTTTGACATACTCGGGCGGCAAGGAAGTCGAGTCATTTCCCACGGTGATTACGGCCGCCAACCGATACAGTGTATTTAAATTCAGCCCGGGGGACATGGGTGCGTTTGAACTGGCTTTGCGGCGCATGCGGATCAAAAAGGGGTCACCGCTTCTCTTGGGGCATGTGTTCAAAGCGGCTCAGGAAGCGAGCTATGACGCATCTCCTTTGCGCACCACACCGGCGATCTTTGTGCCGGTTCTGCCCGTCAACGTTGAAGATCTATTGCAAATTCCGGCTCAGTTTCGGGGAAAATTATCGCCGTATCTTGAAATCGGCAAGGCTGAGCCTGAGTCAGCTGAACCCGTTACCGTTGCGTCCTTATTTAAACCTCGGGAGACGGGCCTGATATTTCGCTCGGAACTGCGGAGCGGATTGGACGAAATATTGAATGTTTATACACGCGCGCTCAAACCGCTTGAAAAAGTGCTGGAAAGCAAAAAGGTGCGGAATCAATTAGGAAATGCATTTGTCAGTCAAACAAACGCTTTCATTCATGCCGGCAGTGCGCTGATCAACGCGACAGCAGAAGATCAAGACCGGAGCTTGAGCGGTCTTCTGCAGGAAACGGAAAAACTTTCCGGTGAATCGGAAAGCGCGTTGCAGGCGGGAGACTTGTCAACAAAGCAAGAAGCCACCGTTCATAAATTACAGGAAAAACTGAAGGAGCTCGCTGAAATCATCTCAGAAAAGATTGATGTGAATGAGGATGCGTTGGAGGAAGAAGAGGAAGCCGGAATTATCAAGTTTCCGTTAAAGGCTCAGCCGTATGAAGAAAAACACCTGATCAAGCAGCTTGCGATCAGCCTGCTGATCGCGGGATTGCTCACGATAGGTTACCTTATAATGAAACCGCGTTCCCAGGCTCCGTCCGTATCGGAATCAACGCAAGGCCCGAAACCGTCACCTGTGGTGAAAACGATCGCACCGTCCGGAGCGATTCAGAAAGAAAAGGATGCGGTCCGTTCGGTGGATACGCATCAAGTTTCCGATGAAAAGCAGACTCCTCCCAAAATAGAGATTAAAGAACCCGTCAAAACGGAAGCCGAAGTGCGTGCAGTCAGCGAACAGCATATGCAGAATTATTTTGATGAGATGCGTCAGCGCGGAGGTTTCCTGAGAATTCAAAACGGCACCGGAGACAACGCCTATGTGGAATACCAGTATTTTTGGCCGTGGAATCCGGACGGGACGCCGGGCATGCACGAGGGGATCGCGCGGGGCAAGCTGAGCGAATATCACATTCAAAGAGCCGATGAGATCGTGAACCGCGCCTATGACGACCTCCGTAAAAAACTCAAGGAGATACGCCCGTTTGATTGGGATGATTTTCACAACGCGCGTCTGCATAAAGCTTACGAAGAAATCAAGGAAATGGTGGATCATTATTACCGCAACAAGCGTTCCGAGATTCGTTCCGAAGCGGGCCGGGAAGATGGTTTGGACGCCCGGGAGATTGCCGCTCAATTGGAGAATCTGTTAATCCAGGATTTGCAGCCGGTGTATGAAGTCCCCGCCATAGGGGATTGGGATTATGCCACGGCGGAACATTTCGCGCGGTACAACGTGAAGCTGATCCATTATTGGGCGCGGATCCGGGTGATGCCGGATGGGCAGGCGAAGCCCTCATGGGACAATGTGACCTCAACTTGGAACGAAGAGGGGATTGGTGCATCGATTTCGACTGAGAGTCCATCCATGAATGCGCGTATTCAGATCCGGGCGGATTATGCGCAAACTCTGCCTCAAGCCTTCTTGGACGGGGTGGATCAATACAATGCTTCCCGCTCCGAAGTTCGTCAAAACGCAAAAGTTGTTCTGCGCGCGTATTCAGATCTTGTCAAACATGTGCTTGCGAAAAAAGAGAATTTAACCCTATTACCCGAAAACTTTGTGAATATCGCAGATCGCGCCGTCAAAATTTTGACGGCGGCGGCTGGCGTGAAACAGGAAGGCGTTCCGACGGTCGGTAACGAAGAGGGCCGTCTGGCTTTCCAGCAATTTCTCGAGGCTGCGAGGTCATGGCAAAACGAAATCCAGACCCGTCTTAATCAAGATGAACTTGTGAAGGAACAGCAAAAAATAATTCATATTCTGAACAATCGGCTCAAATCCTTAATCGAGGTCCTGGGACCATTCATCTCGGAACCGCAATCTGCTGAGGAGAGAGTTGTAATGGTGGCGGTTCCCGGAGCCGCAGATGCTGAGACCAAGAGCGAATCGATTTCAAGCGAAAGCCAGCAGTCTGGTATGACGCGCCGGGATATGTTGAAAGTAACCGGGATTGCCGTGACCGCCGCGGCTTTGACAAGCGTAGGTCTTTTGGGTACCGGGTTGATTTCAACGGACAGCGTTAAGGAGGCGGTGGATAAGGGCGAGAAGGGTCCGGCGTCGCCCGATGCGAAAGGGGCGCAGGCTGCCCCTGCGGCGGATGCCGTTAAACAACCGGCCGATGTCAGGCCCAAAGCCGAGGAAAAAGACAAGCCGGCCGAGAGGCCGATCGAGAAGAAAGCGCCTTCCATTTATCCTTCCAAGGCGCTTTTCGGTGAACCGGGACGCATCAACCCGTCTTATATTCCCGATGCGATGGGATTTGACCCCCGGAACAAGCGGTTTGATTTTACGATTGCAAATGAAAAGATCCAGGATCCCAATGATCCGGCAAAGGTCATCGATGCGCAATTCAGCGTGATCGCTCACAACCGGCCGGTGCTTCTGCTTTACGGTTCGTTGCTGGACGCCAAAGTATTGATGCAGGTTCTGGAGATGAAGGAAATGTGGCGGGAATTGTCGCCGCTCGGGCTGCAGGTGATCCTGATTCAGCCGGGCGACGGAAATGATGAACATAAAGCCCATGTTGATGCCGTGATTCAGGCGGGACGTATCGATATTCCCGTTATTTACGACCGTCAGGCCAAGGCCGACGACCGGGAAAAATTAGGTATCTATTTCGTGGATCACACGGGGTGGATGCGAAAATTAAAAGCCGGCCAAAAACCGCGCTGGAGAGATATGATCGCCGATCTCCAAAAGCATGTTTATAATCCGAATGACGCCCAAATCAAGGAAATCTGGGGGGATGAAAAACCCTTGATCAACTCGCGCCTGTCAGGCGCGACCTATGCGCATCTATCCGAAGATCATGAATTGACGGCCGATCAGCTGAGTTACATGTTCCATGCGGACCCCCGCAAATGGCAACTTGATCAGGTTATTCTGGAAGAGGTTTTTAAGGTCAAACACGTTTCCGAAATGCCGCCTCAGGAGAAAAAGAATATTGATTTCAATGAGTTTAACATTGTCAAAGAAGAAATCAAATCGCTTCTGAGTTTGCTCGGTCAGCCCATTGATGACAGCAATCCGGATTACCTGCATGTTGTGGATTGGTACCATTATTTCTTCAAACCCTACTTTATCCGCTTTCAGGTCCGCGGCGTGACGGCGCGGAATTTTCTGAAAATCTTGAGATTGGTCGTGATTCCTTACAATATCAGCTTGTATCGATCGCTTGGAATCACCTCCGATAAGGATCTTTTGCCTTACCGCTGGCAGACCGCCGAAGCTTCGCTGCGTCATTTGTATCCGCATGAGATTTGGCGGCGCCATGAAGGGCAATGGTTCAAACATCGCAGCGCGAATAAATTACCGACTCTATCTTTACGCTATATTTTGGGACATGGCATGGAATCCGTCTTCGAAGGGGAGGCGGATCATTTCTTGAAAGCCGTCAACGACCCCAATTATGTGAATAAACTGATCCTCTCGGGCAATTTCACACGAGTCGGCGACCGGAACATCTTATTCGAAAGCGCGCTGCTGGCAAAAAGGAAGGAAGCGATTTCCGGCATCACACCGGGTGCGATGCCGACCACGCGCGACGGAAGACAGCGCATCATCAATGAATTCACCCGGAATTGGGAGGGACGCGTCAGCCGCCTTCAGCCCGAAGACCGCCGTCAAGCGGCGCTCGGTGTTTTAAGCGCGTTTCGTGACCGGGCCATGAACGGCGGTTCGCTGAGACTGGAGGAAGTCGAGAAATTCATCCAGGATTTTCAAAACGCTGTGAACGACCCGCTTTATCAGTTCTCGCTCTTGGACCGTGCGGTTCTCACGCGGCTCGTCACCAGCCCTTACTTTCAATATCATTCCATGTGGTATTACTGGTTTCAGGTATTCGCGCCGGACAGAAATCCGTTTCAACATCCTTTTATTCCGCTTGAAATCTTCAATCTTTTACCGGAGCCTTTCCCGACCTTTCCGGGTAATACCCTTTATACCTTCCGGGATCTTTACGGCGGGAACCCGAATCAGTTGGATCAGCCTCAAAGGAAATTCACGGATCTGATCACGAAATATTTTCCGCAAATGATTTTTGCGATTCGTCTGCGTCCGCGCCCGGCGGTGAACACGGCATTGGATCCGCGCAATTATTTTCTGTTTAATTACAAAATCCCGCGATTTGTGCAGGGACCGTTCACGGAGTTTCCGAATTTTACGCAAGTGAACCGGCAAGTCGACATGATGCGCTTTGCCAATGAGTTCACGGTGGGTGATTTTGACGCGCGGTTTGTTACGATTCCGCCGAGCCAATTCACCGGATCCCGGCTTGCGAATATCATGTTGGATTTTTATCTGAACCATCCTGAAATCTGGGAAGTTCCGGATGCGAGACACTTTGCGGATATTTTCGGAAGCGGAAAAAATATGGAATCGCTTGTCAGAAATTTCAGGTCACTGCACGACGCCAAGGTATTTCAGCGTCTGATCGGGGAACGTGAGCTCGGAATATGGTTTACCTATGAATTCCTGGAGAATTTATTGGACGGATCCATCGGTGATAAATTCGAGCAGGAGGGGCAGCAAGGATTGCTTCTCGACGGGAATGCGTATATTGATATTCTTGAGCAGCAGCTGAAAAAATACCGTCACGGTTTTCCGCATGAAATCAGCGACGGCTTTCTGTTGCCGTGGCTGTTTGCGCCGTATCCGTCACCTGCCAATGCGATCATCACCAATGAAAGGCCTTTCCGGCGCAGCGGGATCGCAACGATTGCGGTATCGACCATGGTTAATTTTTACACGAATGCCGTGCTGCTTGAATTCACCAGCGCGCTGATGTCCGGCATCAGAACAGATGAGGAGTTGCGCCGTTTCATCGATAAAAAGGTCAACATTTTACCGACCACCAGCAAATTTTATTACGGTAACCACCGCCTGCTCCGGGTTTCCGACCCCTATGACGCCGGCCGTCTGACAGACCGCGCGCTTCGATTGTATAAACGGAATATTGACGATGACATCGCGAATCTGCTGCTCAGTATCGGCGTCAAAAAACAGACCCGCGATGAGGCCTTGATCCTGTTTAATCTGATCACCGGTCAGAATTTAAAAGAGTTTAAAGTCGCTCCGAGAAATCCGGATGAAGAACTGCTTTTGGATCCGGATGAGGAGGGACTGCATACAAGCTTCATTGACTGGTGGGCTTCCAGGCGCAAGGACAAGGATTATCATCAGATGTGGCAGAAGGTTTTGGCGGATAAGAAACAAGTGAAGGAAATCACTATTTTGGCGGATGAATTTTGGCAAGCCTTCGGCGGTGCTTTTGATCAGAAGTATGCCTCTCTACGCGAAGGAAACTTTAACACCTGGAACCGCGATACGCGCGGCCGTTTCATGTCCTTTCTGGAAGAGGTCGTGGATAAGGAATGGGTTTTTAAATCGGAATCTACGAAGAGGATGGCGGTTTATTTCAGGACCCAGCTGAAAAATCCCGAAAATTTAGATAGAACGATTCGGGAAGCCGATCGGCGGCATAAAGCTTTGCTCGGCATCCGGGATGAAGATCCGATCATTACGCGTGAATCCATTCTCGAAAATCCCGAAATGAGAGGCGCCTTCCTAAGTTACGTGGAGGAATTGGTCAGCGATTTCAATCCGCGCCGCAAGGAGACCCTTCAGCAAATTGACCGGCTGTGGCAGACATTCGGAGAAACTGTCTCGGGCCAGGAATTTCCGTCCTTTCTTAAGAAGGATCTTTCGGAATGGGATATGTCCATGCGTGAGCGCTTCGACGCGTTTCAGGATGATTTAAGATTGAATTTCGAAACCATGGACCGGGATTGGATACAGAAACCGGAACTGCTTAAAAAGGTGATTGATTATCTGCAAACCGTCAAACAACCGAAGGAGCTTGAGGCCCTGCTTGATGAAGCCAACCGGTATTATAAGGAGCAACCGGCTCAAAAGGCACCTGCCTTGACGCAGGAGTCCGTTTTAAAAGACCGCGCGGCTCAACGCGCCTTCATCAATTATGTGATTCTCAAGACATTCAAACCCGAAGCGGCGCCGGCGGGGAGGAGTGAGGTTCGCGCAGGATCAAAAGACAAGCAGCTTCAGCCCAGCCGCAGAGATTTTTTGAATATTTTGGAGCTCAGCGTACATGCAGGTGCGATGGTTGCAGCGCTGGGATTACCGGCTATTTTGCACGCGCAGCAAAAAGGCCCCTTTCCGGATAAAGGGGGATTTCCGGCCGGAGTTCCGCAAATGCTGCCCCGTCCCGGCCCTCGGGATCAGGCGCCTGTTTTCGTCGGCCAGGCAAACAGAGGTATTCCGATTCATGTGCCCATTAACATCGGTCCGGGGGCGGATCTTAATTGGTCGCAGGAATATACAAGACTGCTTGAAAATAATGCCCTCAAAAAGGAACTCATCGATGATACCTTCATGCTGTATCAAGCGGTCACCAATCCAAACTCGCTTCTCAATCTCGATTTTAAAAATCCGCAGACTTATGATGCGGTACTTGCCGGGCCGGCACGCAAGGCATTTGAAGATGAATTTTCACCTACCCGCCGGTTTCAGAATCGAAAAATTATCGGGTTGATGGTCAGTTGGGGCCGCACCCGGATGCAAGATGGTGTGAAGGACACCCGGGGACTTGTCCGTCAGATGCTGGGAATTCTTTTGATTCCCGGCTACCAGGAAGCTGTCCTGGATTTTGCCGGAAAATTTTATGACCGCAAAGCATCTCTCGAGCAGCATTCAACCGATATGGGTATTTTGATCGGACTTTCGAGAGCCATCGCCGTCTCTTATAACACGCCGACAACCGGCGAATCGCTACCGGAAGCCACACAGAGGGAAATCCTCAGCAAAATCCGCGAAATGGCACGCATGGCACCGCATTTTATCAGCCGCGCGAAAGGTTCCCGCGATTTAGATCAATCCGAAATCGGGAAAATTTACAAAAATTTAACCGGCATTGATCTTAATTTCGGTAATGAGAAAGGCGTTTCCTGGCTGCACGGTGAACTGGCCTATACGATCGGATTGATCGGCCGGGATCAAAATGATTTGGAAGAGCGCGAGGCCTGGCAAACTGAGCGCGAAGCCGAGCGCGATGAGTATTGGAAAAATAAAGTCAAGGACCGTCACACGATTTTACGGAACGCGGGGGAGCCTGACAATAAAGCGGAAGTCACGGAAATTATCCGCCTGGTCAGCGGAGATAATGCCCGCGTGCTCGACATTCAGGGCAATCCCGCCGATTTCGGGTTTCTGATGTCCTGGGTGGGAGAAAAAGATTCTCTCGGATTTTATACGGAGGAGGGCCGCAAACGGATTGAGGAGAATCCGAAGTTCCGGCTGCTTGAACGGTATAAAACGATTATGGCGGACCCGCGGTTTAACCAGTATCTGCGTGAAATCGGAATTTCGGATGATTTTCGCGGCCGGCTAAAATCGACATTCTCGGAAGTAGAGAAAAAGGCTCAGGGTCATAAGGGCGATCCGGATCTCATTCAGGAATTCTATGACTTGATGGGTTATGTGGCCTTTTTTGCGCGTTACCGTCCGGAAGACCTGGACCGGAAGCTGGACGAATCGTTAAAGATCATCGATGAGATCAAAAAAGACAAGGAGTATTACGGGACACCCCAGTTGATGGCGGATGCCATGGAACAGCTTTTCCGCCGTCTGAAATTCGCGCAGGTCGGTTCCAAAGACTTGAATGAGGGGACCGAAGGGCGCGCCGCCGACAATTATTACGATTTGAGAGAGCTGATGTACTTATTGAGCGAAATGAACAAATACCGCCGCCGGCACAGCCTTCCGCCGACCGTGGCCGTACCTGAAGCCTTCATTCAAAGGGAGCAGCAAAAGTTCAAAGCGAAATTCCTCGAAAGTTTATTGCCCGGTTTCACAAAAATTCTCGAAAGCCGGAAGGATCAGAATGTTCAGCCGCGGGATCTCTTCAGAGATTTCGGTGAAATTTTGGATACGCTCGCCTTTGATGAAATCACGCGTGAGGCGTATCCCGTTGAATATGAGAACAGCGATCCTATATCCCGCCGCAATTTTGAGACGTTCCTCGATAAACTCCGGCAAGAGGGCATTCCGTTTTCGGACAGAAGCCGCTCCCGGGATATTTATCAGCAGGTTTTCAATCAATATCAGCTGATGGGTTTGGCGAGCTGGTGGTTTGATCAGATGCAGCCGGACGCCGAAAAACCGCTCACGCTTGAACAGGTTAAAAATAAAATCATCACGAAAAAAGTGCTGTGGAATCTCTATAAGAAGTATTGGCATACCGAAGACGGACTGCAGATTCCGATTACCTCGGCTGAAATTTCGTTTTTGGAAAGCCTGGGCTTGAGCGCCAAAGAGTATGAAGAAGTATTCGAAATGGGCGTTCAGCTGCAGAAAATTTCGAAAAAACATTTGGACCGGTATTTATATGTCGATGAGCTGGTGTACTGGATTTTTGCGCCCGGCCTTTACTGGGAGGAAAGCCGCATGCCGCATCGCGGCGGTATCAGCCGTCTGGCCAAGAAGACGGGCGTCATCAAGGCAGTCGCGCGATTATGGGGTGTTCCGGAAGAAAACTTGGGGGATCTCCAATACCGCTCGATCGAGGGTTGGCGCATGTACAGAACCCATGCGGTCGTGAGGAGATTGGATAAGGAGCAGCGAAAATACTACATTCGAACCAGCGATGAGAATGAAAGATTGCGCTTCATTCTTTGGCATGGTCAAAGACGTCTGATGCGCATTTTTGACGCGGACGAACTGAAATATTTCACGGATCTTCATGAAGAATTGTATCAGCGCGCATCCAAGCTGACCGGGCAGGAAAATATCAGGCAGCTGATGCAATCTGAAGACATGAAAAACATCATTCTCATGGGCAATGTCATCAGTGAAGAGATACGGCGCATCACGGTCGGAAAACTTCCGCTGACGTGGGACATGTTCCAAGATGCAACGCACGCCAATAATTATATAGTTCTCAGGCTGCTGACCCGGCCGGACCGCCGCTATCTGACGAAGGCGGAAAATGAAGAGTCGGACTTGGAAACTTTCACGCGCAAGCTGTTAAACGATAAAGCACCGGAAGTAAAAAATGTCATTTTAAACAAAGGCATTGCGGAGTGGATTGAAGAAGTGCGTGAGAAACTGGAAAAAGTTCAAGCGCCGATATCCGATCCGAAGGAATTGAAGCAGCTGATTAAAAGCATTTTGCTTGACACGGATACCATTTTAAAAGAGGTGAAGCGCGAATTTAATTACGCGCTTTCGCGGGAAGAAACGCTGGCCTATGTGTTGGAGCAGCGCACGAATGGCGTCTTGCACAAGATCCTGCGTTTGGAGCGGGGTGTCACGCAGTATTACGTCAATGCCTATCTGGGCAAGAGCGCTGTGACGCTCACCGAAGAGGAGCGGAAATATCAGGACGCCCCGTTTATTTTGGTGGACCGGTGGATCAATGATTTTAATTTGCAGGACACAGTCATCGGTAAAAACCGCAGCCGCTGGATTGTGCTGATGACGGATAAGGCGATGACTCCCGTGACGGTGAAAGAAATATTCTCGGAAATGCAGATGTTGACGCAGCAATTTTCCGTATGGAAAACAGCCGATGATGAATCGGTCAAATCCGATGAATTGCTCCGGCTCATCAGTAAAGTGAAGCGTTTGGGTCTGGACGAGCTGGGACTTCTCGCCGTCGAAAGAAAATCGCCTTACGAAAAGAGCAGCCAATACAAAGAAATCGAACGGCTTGTGGAAGAAATGCGTTCCAGCGACTTAGGTGACCATGTCATCCGTGAAATTTACATCCGGAATTCGAAGTACGAAAATCCACTCATGAAGACTGAAGATGCGGTCACTGAGATTGAACAGGATCGGGCGCAAGAGGAAACTGAAAAGACCGTATCCATCGGGAGCTGGGTGGCGGGGCTGGCTGCAAGCGCGCTTGTTTTTTTAACGCTGAGAGCGCATATCCACCATCATTTAAGGCGGCTGGACCGCTGGGGCACGCTGCGTTTTATCGGCGAGGAGGGAAGATTGATTGATCCCGAAACGGATAAATTGATCGGCGTCATCAATGCTAAACATGAAATCGAAGCCCCGAATCGCCGGCGTACTGTCATCGGCCGTATCACCCCTGAGCGCGTGATCATGATAAACGGCCAACCCTTCGGAACGCTCGACGCGGACAATCAGGTCGTAAACAATCAGGGGGTGATTCTCGCAAAGAAAATTATCTCAAAACGCGTCGCTGTCGCCAAATACCCCTTTGAAATCAAAGAATTCGTTTTCTATTTCGGCGGCATCACATTGGCTGCCTCGGGTCTTGCTTTGGGATTGATGCAGCTGATACCCTTGGCCCTCGCCGGGACGCTCGTTATGAGCGGCATCACCGTGCTCAGCGGGTATTATTATTTCGCGAAAATCCTTTCGGACAAAACGTCTGAAAAGAGTGAAAGGTCCACCCAAGGTTTCACGCCCCTGGTGCCCTCAAACGCGCTCTACTTTGCCTTTGCTTTCGGAGGAGCTCTCTTGGGATTCGGATTTCATTATGCCATCTCGCATTTGATGGCCACGACTCAGGCCTGGTTTGCCGTTTTGATGATCATGAGTTTTGCGTATCTCGGTGTGACCACCGCGCATATTCTGCTTGACCGCTGGGTGAGCAAATGGCCGCGCCGTCATGCAGAGCATCCGTTCGCGGACACCGGTCTTGCCGATCTGAGAAATCAAATCGGCCAAAGCCGGGGGCAATTGGATACCCTCGATCAAGAAATTGAGGAGATTCAGTATGAGCTCTTAAGACGCCGTTCAGAGGTCAGGCATTTCGAAGAAATTTCTACGAAGGATCTTGAAGCGAAGCTTGCGGGACTAAAGAAAAAGCGGGCTCATGCAGACAAGAAGTTGCAGCAAATGAAAGAAGCTGAACTTGTGCGCCGATTTGAAGCGATGACGGACGGTGACAAACAGGAAATGGGTTTGCCCGAAGGGCATCAAATGGGGGTTCATATCATCACGCAAGCGGATAAGACGTCGAATTTCAA
>JBFHCO010000015.1:0-23090 GCA_041585205.1 Candidatus Omnitrophota bacterium
CGTGTCTTGACCGAAACGGCCTGCGTCCGGCGCGCTATATCATCACGCGCGACGGCTTTATGATGATGGGTTCTGAAGTGGGGTTGCTTGAAATCGATGACAGCCGTGTCCTGGAAAAGGGACGGCTCGGTCCCGGCAAAATGATCGCGGTCGATTTGCGCAAGAAAAAAGTACTGCACGATGATCAAATTAAAAATCAAATCGTCAAGCGCCAACCCTATCAATTTTGGCTGCAAAAGAATTTGTTGCCGATTCCTCAAATCAAACCCGCTTCCGGAACCAAGCAAGCGGCCCCCGCGACTTTATTGCAGCGCGAAACCGCTTTTGGCTATAACTTTGAAGAGCTCAGCATGGTGGTCAAGCCGATGATCATCGATGCCAAGGACCCGGTCGGATCCATGGGGGATGATACTCCGCTGGCCGTGCTGTCGAGTAAAGAGCGGCTGCTTGAAACCTACTTTAAGCAATTATTTGCCCAGGTCACGAATCCGGCCATTGATCCCATCCGTGAAGAATTGGTGATGTCGCTTCGAACCCTGCTCGGTAAACGCGGCAATTATTTTGAAGAAGCCGAAAAACATGCCGGTTTGATCGAATTACGCTCCCCGATTCTTTTCGATGAGGAACTTGCCTGGATTCGCACCCAAAAAGACGAACGTTTCCGCGTTAAAACGATTGAAACTTTGTTCAATGTCGCGGCGGGTACGGACGGCCTTGAAGAAGCGATCAGTCAAGTGTGCGAACAAGCCGCTCAAGCCGTGCGTGACGGGATGACCATTTTAATTTTAAGTGATTTCGGCGTAAACGAAAAACGAGCCCCGATTCCCATGCTGATGGCAATCGGTGCGGTGCATCATCATTTGATCCGCGAGGGATTGAGGATGAAGGCCAGTTTGATTTGTGAAACCGGCATGCCGCGCGAAATCCATCATTTTGCGGTCTTGCTCGGGTACGGCGCCAATGCGATCAATCCTTATCTGATCCGCGAGATTACGGAGTTCTTTATCGAAAAGGGCGAAGTGAAGGGGTTTGACTTGGAAACTTCACTGCGCCATTACAAAACCGCGGTGGAAAAGGGCATTCTCAAAATTATGTCCAAAATGGGAATTTCCACCGTTTCCAGTTATCGCGGCGCTCAAATCTTTGAAGCGATCGGTCTCAGCCGTTCGCTGGTGGAACGCTGTTTTACCGGAACGCCCTCGCGCGTCGGTGGGATCGATTTCGGCGCAATTGCGCATGACATCCTGACATGGCACGGCCGCGCCTTCGGTGAAAAACCGTGGGAGCGGCTTGATCAAGGCGGTTTTTACCGTTACCGCCAGGACGGGGAGTATCACGCGGCCAATCCGCAGGTTGTTAAACTGCTTCAGACGGCAGCCAAGTCCGGAGATCCGGAGGACTACCGTCACTTCTCGCAAGTGGTCAACACCCGTCCTCCGACCACGTTGCGCGACTTGCTGGATTTTCATTCCGACCGGGAGCCGATTTCGGTGCAGGAAGTGGAATCCATGGAATCGATTCGCAAGCGCTTTTGCACACCCGGAATTTCTTACGGTGCCTTGAGCAAAGAAACGCATGAAGCGCTGGCGATCGCCATGAACCGGATCGGCGGTAAAAGCAATTCCGGCGAAGGCGGCGAAGACAAGACACGTTATAAACCGCTTCCGAGCGGAGATTGGAAAAACAGCAAAATCAAACAGGTGGCTTCGGGACGTTTCGGCGTCACGCCCGAATATTTAATGTCAGCCACAGAACTTGAAATCAAAATCGCGCAGGGGTCAAAACCCGGCGAAGGCGGTCAATTGCCGGGGCATAAAGTTTCCGTCGAAATTGCGGCGGTGCGGCATGCGACGCCGGGCGTCACGCTGATTTCACCGCCCCCGCATCACGATATTTACAGCATTGAGGACTTGGCGCAATTGATTTACGACCTGAAAATGATCAATCCCCAAGCCAAGGTTTGCGTGAAACTCGTAGCCGCGGCCGGTGTCGGCACCGTTGCGGCCGGTGTCGCAAAAGGGCATGCGGACGTCATTCAGATTTCAGGCGCGGAAGGCGGAACGGGGGCCTCGCCTTTAAGTTCCATTAAAAATGCGGGCAGCCCCTGGGAACTCGGGCTTTCTGAGACGCAACAGGTGCTTGTATTAAATGACCTCAGGGACCGCGTGACCTTGCGTACCGACGGCGGCTTGAGAACGGGCCGGGACGTCCTGATAGCGGGCATTCTCGGAGCGGAGGAATTCGGTTTTGGAACAGCCGCCTTGATCGCGGCCGGATGCTGCATGATCCGCGCATGTCATTTGAATACATGCCCCGTCGGCGTGGCCACGCAAAGCGAAAAACTGCGCGCCAAATTTACCGGCACACCGGAAGCTATCATCAATTATTTTAACGGTATCGCCAATGAAGTGCGCGTGTTATTGGCCAATCTCGGATATAAACGTTTCGATGAAATCATCGGTCGCGCCGAACTGTTGCATGAAAAACGCGACACCTTTCACCCGAAATACAACTCGCTTGATTTGAGCGCCATCCTCGCTCAAATCGATCCGCATGGCGTTAAACCGCGCTATCACTTGAAAGAACGCAACGATTGGGAAGGCGATCATCCGTTGGATGAAAAACTGCTGCAGGACATGGGCGAAGAAGGGTTGGACGGAAAGAAGAAAATCAGGCTCGAATATGCCATCCAAAACATCCATCGGACCGTCGGAGCGCGCGTGGCGGGCGAAATCGCCAAACGTCATGGTGACAACGGACTGCCGGAAGGAAGCGTTGAATGTGTCTTTAACGGCACGGCAGGCCAGAGTTTCGGCGCCTTTTTAATCAACGGACTCAGACTTGTTTTGGTGGGGCAAGCCAATGACTATGTCGGCAAAGGTATGCATGGCGGTGAAATTATTTTAAGGCCGCCGGATCACGCCTCTTTCAAATCTCATGAAAACGTGATTTTAGGCAATACCGTCATGTACGGCGCGACGGGTGGAACGCTTTATGCGGCCGGACGCGCGGGGGAGCGCTTTTGCGTGCGTAATTCCGGCGCCAATGCCGTGATCGAAGGGGCGGGATCCCATATGTGCGAATATATGACCGGCGGCACGGTCGTGTGTCTCGGTGAAACGGGATGGAATTTTGGAGCGGGTATGACCGGCGGCATGGCGTATGTCCTTGATGAATTGAATGTATTCGAGGAGCGTTATAACCCGCAGCTTGTGCGCATTGCGCGGATCGACCGCGAAAAAGATGAAAAGATTCTCAAGGAAATGATCGCGCGGCACTTGGAATACACGTCAAGCCGCAAGGCAAAGGAAATTCTGACCAAATGGACTCAATACGCGCCGCTCTTTTGGCGCATCGAACCCAGCGTGTCGGAAACGAAGATCCGTTATGAAGTTTCGGTCAATATCAACCGGGACGACCAGGGACATCCTCTCAAAAACGAAGATTTGGCCAGAAAAGTCCGCGACCAGAAATAAACTTCTCTTCAGAGTTTTTTATTCCTCAATAAATTTGAAACCATAAGACAAACGGTTCCGAAAGCCGCCGGGAACATAAGAATCCACAGCGCCTGCCTGAATCCCGCCAGATCCGCAACAATCGAAAAAAGCAGACTCCCGATCACCGAAACTTTCGTGGTGAGTCCGTAGAGCCCGAAATATTCCCCTAATTTTTCCTGCGGCGCGAATTCAATCAGCGTTTTTCTGCCCGAAGTCCAAATACCCGCTATGGCCGGAGCGACGCAGGTGATACATACGGTGAGGAACAGCGCAAAATGGGGGGAGGCGCCGATCAAAAAGAGCGCAAGCGTCAGTAGCGCGGAAGATAAGATCATCGTCCGCATCGCTCCCCAGCGGTCCGTAATCCAGCCCATAAGAAGTCCCGCGACAAAGGCGGAGATATTGATGCCCATCAAGGCGGCGATGAGATTGCCTTGTCCCGGATGAAAAACTTCACGTGCGAAAACCATCAGCCAAAAAATGCCGCTGTTCAAAGCATCCATCACAAAAAAATTCCCGGCAAGAAATAAAAGCACAGCCGGTGTGGCGGGTAGCTGTCTCAAGGATTCGAGCAATTTACCCCACTCCGTTTTCCACATGGCCCACCGAAAGGATGCGGGGTTTTCAACTTTGCGTTCAGGGACAAAGAAAAACAGCGGCAGTGCAAACGTGAGGTAAAGCAAGGCGGCCGCCGCAAATACAAAAGGTCGCCCCGCCGTTTGGTCGATCCAATGCGCGAAGGGAAGTATCATCACGACGCCCAGGTAACCGAGGCCGGTACCGAGTCCGGAGACACGTCCCTGTATCTCGGGCGGTGCGGCAACCGGCAGCAAGGAGTTATAGAAAACCAATGAAGCGTGATAAAAGAAGCAGGCGCTGATAAATATGCCCATGAGAACAAAGATCCATCGGATGAACGAAAGATTGAGGCAGAAAAAAACGGTGATACATGTCGCGATGATCAGATAGTGCTTAGTTTTACCCGTATGATCGCTCAATGTGCCGAGCAACGGTACGACCAATCCGGCAAGGAACATCGATAATGTCGTCGCCAAACCGAGATACCAATTCGCTCCCGCCAGCTCCGTCAAATAAAGCGGAAAGTACGCGGTCAGCACGACCGCCGAAAAAATCGTGTTCGCAAAATCGTACAGTGCCCAGCTCCATATCGAACGGTTTGCTGTCATAGATGGACGCATCTTGATTTATTCTCCTCGACTTGACCCCGCGACCCGGATTCGCTAGGATGCCGTTATGGATCTCTACGGAAAAACCGTTTTGGTAACCGGTGCCGCACAGCGTATCGGCCGGGAAGTCGCCTTCGCCTTGGCGCAGGCAGGATCCCGCCTTGTCATTCATTATCGGCAATCTCAAAAAGAAGCCCAATCGTTAAAAAATGAAATCGAAATCCGGGGCGGAGAGGCCGTGCTCTTGCGGGCGGACTTTTCCGCCAGGTCTCAGACCGTTGAAAAAACGATTCGACGCATGGTAAAAGACGTCTACCGTCAGGTCAAGCGCGTGGATGTCTTGATCAATAATGCCTCCGTTTTTTATCCCACGCGTTTCGGGAAAATCTCTGAAAAACAATGGAATGATATCCTGACGGTCAATCTCAAATATCCCTTTTTTTTGGCCCAGGAATTCGGCGGAAAGATGCGTCGCCAAAAATCGGGTAAAATTATCAATCTGGTTGATTGGACGGGTTTTCGCCCCGCGATAGATTATCTGCCCTACTGCATTTCCAAAGCCGGCCTGATTGCGGCGACGGCAGGGCTCGCCAAGGCGCTGGCTCCTCATGTTCAAGTAAACAGCATTGCACCCGGACCGATTCTGCCTCCGCCGGGCATGAGCCATAAAAGACAAAGCGCCGTCGCCAAAAAAACGCTTTTAAAGCGCTTCGGGCACCCGCGTGACATTGCCTCCGCGGTGCGGTTCCTCTTGGAGGGTTCCGATTTTATTACCGGCGCCATGATACCCGTTGACGGGGGAAGTCTGCTTGCTTGATTAGAAGCGCGAGCTCTTTTTTTTATCTGGCCTTACGTTTTTCCGCAACATGAATCCCACAAACAAGTTAAGAAGTCGCTTTTCATTCCAAAAAGTTGGGCTCATGCCTTGAAAATCCGGCACCTCTCGGATATACTTTGTTAATTTTATTAATAAGTCTTATCTAAAGGTAAGCACTGAGGTTACGACGACAAACCTCACCTCTGCTGTATCAGTCAAAAAAAATGCTAAGAGCTAACTCTGTGCGTATACGGCGCATCCTGAAAAGCACTGCACTCATTTTAGTTGTCATTTTTACGACAACGACAGTCGCCTGGTCTGCGCCCGAAAATGTCTTCACATACAACCGCGCTGCCGCCAAAGAATTCACGGTCTCATCGGTCCTCGATTCCTTGGATATTCCAAACCATTTGGGCCGCGTCGACCTGTTACGGCAGGCGGATCCCGGCGCACCCGCGCTGATCCATATTCAAGAAGCGCATGCCAATTCCGGTGCCCATGAACGCATCCGCGAATTGCTACGCTATCTGACCGAACAGCATGATTTTGACCTCATTTTTTTGGAAGGAGGCGCGGGCCCATTCGACTCCGGTCGATTCCGATTATTGCAAGACCCCGCGCTCAATATTCAAGTAATCGATCAATTGGAAATGATGGGAGAGGTGAACGGAGCCGAAGGTTTCCTGATCTCTTCGGAAAAACACATCCGGGGCGTCGGTGCGGAGAATCCCGATCTTTACTGGCGGAATTTCTCGGAATTCAGAAATGTTCTAAAAGAAAAAGATAAAACAGATGTCTTTGTGACGCAGTTGAAACATCGTTTAAGCGCTTTGGGTTCGCGCTTGGCAAACACGCGGCTTCAGAAATTCATCAAAGAATGGATGCTGTATCAGGATTCGCAAAGGGATGCCCTCAGACATCTTGCGACACTTCAAAAGAGCGCGCGCGAAGTTCTTGGTATGGACTTCAACGATCCGGTTTTGCAGCGCGCCTGGCCTTCTCTCCTCCGTTATTTTAAGTTAAAAGACCTGGAAGCTTCGGTTCATTTGTCCGAAGCCGCGAAAGAATGGAATAAGCTTCGGGACCGGCTTGAAGCATGGGGTCTTGAAACGGAGACGATTCAAAATCTACAATCTTTTTTTGATGAGAAAAATGCCGAGACGCAGTTCACGAAGGATCCGAGACGGTTTTTAGAAGTCTTTTATCAGAAAGTTAAGCCGTTCGGTTTTCGTTTTGATCAATACCGCGCGTTCAGTACCGCCTTAGCCGTCTACACGCTGCAAAGCGAGATTCAAGTCGGCGCCCTGTTTGCGGAAATCGAAACGCTCACCGGCCAATTATTGAATGCAATGGCACTTACGCAGATGGAAAAACGGTGGGTGGAGCTTTATCGGGATTGGATACTTGTAAAGAAACTTTTTGCTTTGGAGTTAACCCGCGAAGATTGGCAGCATGTCAAAGACAATAAAAATGAATTGAATCCATCCCTCCTCGATCAGCGCGCCGCGGCCTTGGACCCCTCTTTCAAGCGCGAGATCACACCGGCCGATTCTCAACTGACTTATGTCTTCGAGCAAGCCGCCGCCTTTTATGATACAGCTGTTTTGCGTGACCGGGCCATGGCGGAAAACGTAATGCAGACTATGCAATCCCTCGGAAAAGACCGCGCCATTATGGTTACGGGCGGATTTCATGCGGAAGGATTGGGAGATAGCTTCAGCCGCCGGGGCTTTCATTTTACCTCTTTCATGCCCCGCGTCAGTGAATTGGAAAACTCCGAAAAATATTTAAGAACCATGCTTTTTGGAACTTCGTATTTGCGCAACCCTTCCTACGGTTTTTCTTTGACGGCACCGGACGCCCATCTTGATTTGGCGCGTGATACCGTGCTCCATCAGATCCGCCAAATAGATCTCGCGCTCAAAAGCATTCAACCGAATAAGGCCGCAGCAATCAGCATGCGCAAGCAGAGCCGGAAACAAAGATCTGAATTGAGATCCGAGGACGAGGCCGATGCGTTGAAAAGGGAAGTCATCGATATCTTAAAGCGCGCGTTCCCGTTTTCCGCGGAAGTCGAGAAAATACTAAACGAAACCATTCAGGCGACGCAGCATGACAAGTATACGGAGGCACAAATGCGCCTCAATGTCGTGATCGACATGGTCATGGGAATCCCGCATCAATTAAAACCGGATTCATCTTATGTCAAGCGGCTCTGGAACGCATTCGCTCAACTTGAACGATTGGATGATTTATCCCGGTCGGAAGTGCGCGCACCCGGTTCTGAATTCAGCGCGAGTTTCAAAGGCCGGGACTGGTTGCTTTTGGAAATACCGAGGGATGGCCGCACCGAGTTCAAAAAAATCTATTTACCGACCTTACCTCTCTCATCCGAAGCGTTTCAAAAGACCGGGTCTAAGCAACAAATGCCGGGGCGTTCAGAACTGCGCAGCTTGCCTCATAATAAAAGGGAAGCGCGATTGTGGCGCATGGTGGGCGATTGGAATCACGGTCTGGGGAATACCGCATCCGCCTATGTCTTTTGGAGAAAGGCGCGAAAAGTTTTAAACCGAGATTACCGCAAGGAGCAGCCATCTCAGGCCAAGGAAGATTCCCGCGAAATCATTCAGCCGCAAATCGAGCCCGTGACCCCCAAGGAGCCGGCGCCGGCACCCCAAACGAACCGCAAATATCCGAGACCGTATATTCGTCAATTGAATTCGGCCGAAGCCGTGTTAACGGAATTGAAAAGACGCGGCGTCCGGTTCGGCGGACGTCAAATGGTGGAGCGACGCATGCGGGAGGGAAGCATCAGGGCTGAAATCACGGAGGCGGGCATTTCCCCGTCCTTTCTTTTCGTGTTGAACGATGAAAAGCTGAATGGTTACGAAATCAAAGGGAAGCGTGTTTTTCCGACTTATCAAGAAGAAATCGGCGTGAATGACTTCGGGCTGTTGGCATTCGAAAATAAGGATGAACGCTTTGAAACAATTTTATCTTTCGTCAACCGGGTGCGCAATGTGGATCAATCCGTGCATGTTAATTTTTTGTCGGTGATCAAGGCGCAAAAGGGGCCTCACAAGGAAACCTATTGGCATCCCATGGGATCGGATCACATGTTTTCCGATGTGCCGCATCGCGCGGCCATCGATTATCTGGATGGCAATATACTCGTCGGAAGATTTGCGGATCAGGATCGTTACTATGAAATCAATGATACGCGTGTTCTGAGAATTTATCCGATCTCATATGAAAATCTCAAAATTCACTTGCGAAATGCGCTGCGAAGTTACGGTCTTATTCAAGCTTATGAGGCCGAGGCGTGGGATGACCGCATCGACCGCATCACCCATGCCCTGGCGCACAATTTCAAGCCGCGCACTCACGCCATGACGATGCCTTTTCGGAATCAAATCCGGTCCATTTTGGGCGATTACGGCGTGAATCTCAATAGCGCGGGCGGTTTAGTCGGGCTGGACATCCTGACAAAAAATATAGCGGAAACGATTCAATACGGTGTTTTGCCCCGGTCGGAGATGCGCATTGCGCACGATGTCGACGATGAAACGTTGCGGAAGATCCTGCAAATCAACGGCCAGGACGGAAGATTCCAAGAGCTTAAAGCTTTTTTTACCGTTGCTCAGGGGAAGGAATATCTGCATTCCAAAAACCCTCTTATCATCGAAGCGAAAAACCGCGAACGTTTTCGGTTCAGTCTCTACGGATGGAGCCGTCGCGTGGGAAAGCTAATCGCGATCGAAGTGCACCGCCGAAAAGATGACCGTGATAGTTTAGTCGGTTATTTTGATTTCCAGTTGGGAAAGGACGTTGCCACCGCCGATTTTGACCACGATTCCAATCTATACGATGGCTTAAATGCCGCCGTGCGGATTCGCGAAGAATATCAGAATCGAAAAATCGGTACTTATTTGATTCTTTTGGGGATGTATTTGTCCAAAATGCACGGCAAAAAATACTTTGACCTTCGGCGTGTTTTGGAGCCCGAATTTTTCGAATCTGTCGGATTTCAGCGTATGCAATCGGATCAAGGCGAGGTCTTTTACCGTTTCGACTTGGAAAATCAATACCTGCCGGCGCTGCCGGACATCGAAGATCCCCCAGTGCGTTCCGAGCTACGGCACGCGGCTCCGGACTACGGACTGCGTGAAGTCGTCGATCTCAGAGAGCGCAAAGACGAGGTTTATGATATTCAGCGTTTCGCAAACGAATTTTTCAGAAAATTCATGAATCTTCTTTCCGGCGATGCTCAAAGCGCCTTGGAAACAGCGCTGAAGAAAACAAAAGGTTTGAATTTGGGAAGTGAATTATCGGAGGATGATCAGAAAACGGCTCTTTTGTCTCATCTGCTTTATGGAAAGGTTTTATCGCGCGACGAATTGATTCGGCATTTAAATGAGTTGAGCGAAAGAGACCGCTATTATCTGGCGCATGCGGAATTGGCGTTTTCGGCCGTATATCAGCTAAGCCGCGATGAAGGCCGCTTTGCATTGAGGGAGTTGTTGCAAACATACCATAAACTGATCCGCAACGCCCGTATGGAAAAAGGTCAACGTACCGACTGGGATCATGACTTGCTCGTCCGAGTGCTTAACGTTGCCTCCGGGATTCTCACGGATGAACTTGAAGAAAGAAAAGACAGCCGTTTAGATGAAGCTTTGGGGATAGAGTTAACACGCGGCGTTTATATTTTCGAACACGGTGTGCTGGAGGCCCTCGGAGAGCTTTATCCGCATGAAGAGCTTCATCATCATTCTTTTCCGCCGCTTTCACGGATTAAATATTATCTTTTGGTGAAATATCTTCAGAAACATTACCCGTCTATTTACAAACGCATGGAAAGTTGGAGCCGCAAAGACCGAGGGCGCAAGCCGCTCAACCGTGCCCTGGGCGGCACACGTACCCGTTTCTTAATTGATAAACAGGATCTTCTGAAATCTCCGCAGCGCATCAGAACCTATCTTCGGATGGCGGCCTTCACCGCCGCATTCAACCACCTCACGGAACAGGATTTTCGTTTCATGTTTCAGCACATGACCGAAACTTATGATGAATCGAGCTCATCCTTAGGAGATGCCATCGCGCGCATCAAAAACTCCATCCGCTATGCCTCGGCGCCGGCGGATGAAAAACATCAATTCGAACGGATCGCAGACCTCCTCAGCAAAGAGTCACTTACCTTGTACGATAAAATAATCCGGGTATATGAAAGACATTTCGGTTCCTTACCGCCGGAAACCCGGCGTTCAGAAGTCAGGGGAGAGGATCCTGAAGAAGACCGCATGCGGCATTTGGGGCCGGAAACGATTTCGGAAATCATCAAGCGGTTCAAAATTTCCGAAAATCCGGCATTGAAAAAAGCGGCCGAAGAAATAAGTCACGCGGAAACGGCCCCAATTGTGCAAAAGGCGCTTCAGAGTAAAAGCATGGGATTGGTGCAAGATGCCCGCTTCGGCGTCATGCAAAGCCTGTTGAGCCAAACTTATGACGCTCAAACCCTTCCTTTCGTTGAAAAATGGATGCATGCGCTCAGTGACGAGCGGCTTAAAGTCAAAAGGCTGATCTACCCGGGCGGAGGGTTTGACACACAAACGGCAGTGAGCTTCTTAAGGATTTTCCCCCGCGTAGAAGAGGTTGTGATTGTGGATACATTCGACGGTAAACAAACAGAGCAAGATCAGCGCACCTATCAGAAAATGTGGGAGAGCAATTTAAAGGAGGCCGCTCTCAAACGCATGATTTTAATGGACCGGGTGAAGGTTTATGTCTTAAATCAGAATTATTTTAATATTCCGTCTCTGGCCGGTGCGCCCGTGCAGGGGATGACGGTTGTGATCGATAAGTTTCCGGGCCACAACGCCGAAATGCGCGCGGATGAGCGTTACCGCGAATCCATTTTAAGGGACGTCCGACCCGGTGACTTGATTTTCTCTCTGCGGCGCGGTCGTCACGAACCATTACAATGGGTTTCTCCTCCCATCTTGGACGGCATGAATATGCCGTATCTTTTTGAAAATCCCGAAGGGTGGGCTGTGTGGCGTATACGCCGGGCGGATTTCGCCGGTTCTAAGTACCGGCTGCCCGGTCAATCTTTAAGCGATGTGAAGTTTTACTTCTACAGCGAACTTCCGGAAAACTTAAAAGATGAAAAGCTGTATCTTCTGATTCAATCATCCTATGCCGCGTTCAATGTCAAATTGGATTATGATGAGATTGTTGACAGAGCCGTCAATGACTGGCGGTCCCTGCAATTTCCGGCAAGTTCGCGCAATGCCATGATCGCTTTTCATAAGGACAGACCGGTCGGAATCTATGAATTTACGCTGGATAAGGATTGGGCGGCGGGCAGCGGAATTTATGTTGCGGAGCAGCCGCGGGAATACCGTCAAGCAGGGATTGCCTCCATGCTGATGGACGAACTTTTAGTTGAATTGAAGAAACGCAATTTCCGACGTTTCGAAGTTTCACATATCAGGACAAGCCCGGCCAGTCAAAGCTTGCAGCGCCAATTTTTGCGCCGCCACATGGAATCGGTGATCGATATCGGCATCAACCGCGAGAACGGCCGCATACAGCATTACGCCGTCGACCTTGCGAAATTCAATGCGTTGCGTTCGGAGGTCAGAAATCCCGTAAAAATTTTATTGGCCGATCTCCCAGCCAACGCAGAGACGGTTCAGCTCCTGAGTGAATCGGCGGTTCCATTCGGAGACAATGCCCGATTTTTAAGCGGGGAGGCTGTCGGCATCGGAAAAAATGAAGCCAAGCTGCGCGAGGTCCTTAAAAATGAACATCCGGAAGTTATTTTAATCCGTTCCGACACGGTCGCGTTTAAAGACCCGGATTTTGTGAAATGGGCGGGTGAGCAAGGTGTGAGAGTGATTATCCGCATGGGCGCCGGGGTGGATAACGTTCATAAACAAGCCGCGAGCGAAGCGGAAATTTCTCTGATCCGTACGCATGGCAATGCCGATTCCGTTGCCAATTTGACGCTGCGGTTTCTGTTGGCAGCCTTGGACCGCGGTCAAGTCTTTGAGGATTTTAAGGATGTCACAGAAGATGCGGAATGGGGGAAGATTTTTACCGTTTCAAATGCTGATTTTTTAAAGGCGGCGGTAAAATCCGAAAAGGCGGGCCGGGGCGGCGCAAGCGGCAAAAAAATGGACCGCGTTTTCAAATCTGTTTCCCCGGATTCTGCTAAAGCGCTGATCACGAAACTGAAAGGCAACACAATCGGTTTGGTGGGTTTTGGTCCGATTGCGCAGGAGGTGGCCGCTAAACTGGGCGCCATTCGGGATCTGACCGGAATCCCTTTTACCGTCATGGCGATTTCCCCGTCTCTCACCCGGGGGGATCCGCAGACCATTCGGATCGCCGAAAAACTCAAAGTCCTCCACCCCGATGAAAAAACCTTTCTTAAAGAAACAGATATTCTTTCCCTCCATCTGCCCGGCGACCAGGATTCTTATTTGAATCGGACGCGTTTAAGTCAAGCGCCGCGCTTGCGCATCGTCATCAATACGGCAAGGCAGGGGGCGGTGGAAGCCAACGCATTGGATTTATTTCTGTTGAATTCGGACCACCTCTATTTTGCGGACGTGGATTTGGCCGTAAAAGGGGAACCGATTGCTTCCCTTCAGCCTTTTCTTGTTTATCCCAACGCATACTTTCTGCCGCACATTGCCGCTTCCACGGATGCGGCCGGCCGAGGCGTAGAAGAAAAAACCCTTACAACGTTGAAAAATGTTTTGGAATTGTTACTGGGTTCCGAACCGACAACTCCTTTAGACATTGTCAATGGCATTCAACCCCGGCGCGCCGAAATGCATACCGAAGATCCCGTAAAACCCGGAGGTGATGCTATTGACATCGCCTTACACGCCAGTATTTTGGCTTCCCTGCAGGGAACGCGGCTCATTCAAGAGGGGCAAAGAGATCAAGGGCGTGAGCTTCGACGCATCGGCAAATTCTTGCTGGATAAAAAACGCAGCTTTGAATCAAACGGTACAGCGCAACCCGCAAATCCGTTTGATGCCAATGAGTGGGCACCGCTTTTGAAAACAGAGCCTGATGCCATGACATTTATTCAGCAAGCAATCGGTGAATTTCAATCCCGTTCCGAACTCCGAAGTTTCAAATCCGAAGATCCTATACGCCTCGGATATAAAATGTATCATGAGACGCTGACGATTTTAGAAAATATGAGACACCGACACCCTGAATTAAATACCCTCGCAGAATGGAAAGGTAAGCTTGAAACAGAAGAGGCGCTTGAGATATTCCACGACAAAGTTCAAGCGTACGGGCTCGGGCGTTACTCTGATATTAACGATCCAAAGGATGTCCTCTTAGACCCCGATGTCTGGCCTGATATTTTTAATAATACGGTGCCGTACGGTTTTTATGAGATTGTTCTGAATGACCCCGACGAATTGGATAAGCTGATGGATGATATCGTAAATCAAACCCGGCAATCCGTCGCGCTTTATTATTTGAGGCGTCAAGTCCGGGACCCTGAAAGTGCACAAGAAATTCAAGACCTTTATCGGAAGATTAAAGATGATAACTTGAATCGGTCGGAACTGCGTTCGGATCAGGACAAGCCCAAATCGAACAGGAGACTGAAGCAGCAAAGGCGCGAACAACTGTTGAGCGAACTGAAAGCGCTGCCGGCCGGATTTGAAGTCAGTCTTACATCCGTCATGAAGCATGAAGCATCGGTACGCAATTCCGCGCAACGGTTTTCCGAAAAAGAGATCTTAATAATGCTCAAAGAGTTGGGCTACCGCGCCGTTCGTTCGGAAAAAGACACGATTTTTTTCCGACTTCCCAAAACACAACTTATTTTGGATGATTATTATCAAACACTGAACGAGCTCTCGGGGGCATGGTATTCGCACACCGATTTTTATCTGGTCCCCTCCGATGCCGAATTGTCTGTCTTTTACGATGCGGCGGATAAGACAAAAGGGGGAACACAGCTCGGTGTCAGTTTTGATCTAAATTTTACGCTGGCCGCGCGCAGTGAGCCGTCAACCTATGTCTTTTTTGATGAAAATTCACTGGTGACGGAGGTGCTGGTTCCTTTTTACGCCTATCTGATTTTGGAGTCGGAAACGCCGGGTGAATTTCTGGGCCGGCTACTGGGAGTAAAGCTGACGCCGGAAGAAGTTCGATACATGCTTGAGCCGGAAGGCAGAGAGGGTTTACGGCTCGATTTTATTCTACCTGAAATCCTCAAGCGGGTTCCGGAGAAAGATCGACAAAAAAATATTCAAAATATCCTGGAGCGTGAAATTTTCCCGCGCATAGAAAAATACAGAGAAATCAGCCCGGAAGACAAAACCCGCATGATCCGATTGCTCACCTCACGGTTTACGCGCCATGAACATATGGTGCATTGGCTGATGCATCATGCGGCATGGTCGCGAACAGGTGACGAAACCCAGAAAACTTGGCTTTCAGACGCATATTACGGTAAAACGCGCGCTTTGTGGCAGCGTAAAGTTTTTAAAGGAGTCACGGGGGATTGGACGGAAGCTGAGCGCATAGAAAGGCTCCGGGTATGGCTCAAAGATAACGGCAAAGAACCGATATCGCTTATTTATTTATCGAATGTGAACGATTGGTTGCCGAATCCCGCCGATAAAGCCCGTTTTTTTGAAAATTTATCCCGCTTACTTTTCAGGGAGGATGCTGTTCTATTGACTTCCAACAATCAAGATAAACTCAAGGCGCGCGTGATCGCGTACAGTGAACTGATGCGTTTATGGAGAAAACAGCAGTCGGCGTCTCGAGCTAAAACACAATCCGGCCGTTCGGAAATCCGGAGCAATAGCGAAGCATGGGATAAATATATTATCAACCCGCCGGATATCGATAAACCGTGGGTATTTTCAGGGAAACATTTGATTCACACCGATTCCTGGGAGGCGCTCAGCCGGACTTTTGTTGAAGCGGTTCAAGGTGAGCGCCGGGAAGGGAGGCCGGTTGTCTTGATCGTGCGTCCGGACCGGTTTGCCGAGCAGGCGATTCTTTATGCCAGCCATCCGGATATTCAATCGGATCCTTTGGCCTTGCAGGATTTGATGAATCTCACGAACGGACAACTTTCCGCGCTGCGTGAAGCCATTCAAAAAGGGAATGCGCCGCCGAAACTGAGCATGTTTTCGGATTCAAATTACGTTTTAGTGGATGCCGGCACCCCGCGTTTGTCTTACTCACAAAATCCCGATCAAACCGGCCCCTTTGCCGTCAGCCGCGTTTTCATCATCCGCCTCACCGACCAAAAACCTGACACAAGCCGTTCCGAACTCCGGAATAAAAGAGAAACCGTGCCACGTCGCGAACCCCGCAAAGTCCCTGAAACCGTTCCGGTGCCGAAACCCGCACCCGCTCCGGCTCCGAGTGAACCCAAACCCGCTCCCAAGCCGGCTCCGGCACCCAAGGAACCGGAACCTGTCGTGCCGGCTCCTAAAAAGGAGATTACCCAAAGCTACCGTTCTGAAATCAGAAAAGGGATGAAACCTTTTATCTTCAGTGTGGTTTTGGCGTCAATATTAGGTCTTGCGACGAGCTTGAATGCTCAGTCCGGTTCACGAGACGCTAAGCGCGTCCCTCCGGTGACGCAAATTCAGAATCAGGATCCGGCAGCCGTTCAGGAATGGATCAAGAAATTATCCGAACCGGATAAAGAACCGGTGATCGAGGCGCTCACTAAGATTGGCAAACCTGCTGTTCCGGCCTTGATGGAAGCGCTTCAGAGTGAACACATAACTATTCGCATTAACGCTGCTCGTGCATTGGGGAGAATCCAGGACCCTGCCGCGATTCCGGCCTTGGTCGATGCCTTAGGGAAAACCTATCCCTGGGTGGACCGTGAAATCGAAGCAGCAATCTTGAAATTCGGCGCGGAGGCTGTGCCGGCCCTCGAGCAAGATTTACGAGAGCCAAAAAAATGGCACAGAAGGGAAACCATCATCAAAATTCTTGGTCAAATCGATCATCCTTCCGCTGCATCTGCGATAAGTTCTGTTTTAACGGATGGGGTAGCTCATTATCGCGAAGCCGCCAAAAAGGAACTTGAGCGCCGGGGTGAATTCGGGTGGTGGGATTGGCTGAAATATTATGTGACGGAATACCCATTGCTTTTATTGCCCCTATTCTTCATTACCATCGCATTGGCACAATTGCTTTTTTTAGGGGTATCTCAGTTTGTGCGATATATCTCGAATGAGTTCATTTTGATGTTGGCATCAGCTGGATTCCCGGGCATGCAAAAATTACTAAGACATATTTTGATAAAGAGTGAAAATAAAAATCAACGGGAACGGGCTGCTCATTACCTCCGGTATTACGGCGAAAGTGCGGACAAGGAAACTGTGTTGAATCTCATAAAATCCTTGTTAGACACAAATGATTCATCACTGCGATCGACAATCATACAATCTCTCGTGGATATGAAAAGTAATTACGTGGTCAATCACCTTACGTTATTTCTTAATTCGAAACTTGCAAAAGCTCGAAGGCGTACTTTAACAGAAAGCGATGTGATTGCTGACATACTGCTTAAAATCGGAACTCCTAAAGCGAAATTTTACTATTATTTATATACAAATCAGCCAAAACTGGCGCTGCAAATTCCTGAAGCACCGGAATTGGCCAAAGAAGCAATAAGCCATTCCGAAGAGAGCATTGCCGTGAACTCCGCTCTGATTCTAGAAGCGGTTGAAGGCGCTTCTGCGGCGCCTTATCTCATTGAACAGCTTGGTAGTCATAGAGCTCACGGTGCACGGCCGGCATTCATTGAAATACTAGGACGCTTAAAAGACGAACGAGCGGTTCCTGTGTTAATCCAAAATTTAGAAAATACTCCGCTTGATAGAAAAGCTCTGGCAGCATACCACATTGAAGAGGTTCAATTAACACAGAAGCAATTAATCGCTGAAGCAACCACGAAGGCACTTGAAAATATCGCAACACCACGAGCTCTTTTTTACAAATTTCTTTATTTAAACGACTTGCGTAGCGCAATAGGGATTACCGGCTCTTTCGAACTGGCTGCGGAAGCCTTATCCCATTCGAACAACTATGTTCGACGACAAGCAGTTAAAGCGCTTGGTATGACGAAAGACCCTCGTGCTATAACTGTCTTGATTCGGATCGCCGAAATAAACGATCTGGTACTTCAGCGAAGCGTTGTCGATGCCTTGAGCGGTTACGGTCCGACTATTCTTCCGATATTGCGAAAGGAAATTCAAGATCGCGAAGCCGGCATTGCGGTGTCACCCAGTAGTTATCTCGGTTCCAACTCCGAGAATGCATTCGCAGTGTTGGTCCGTGCGATGGGAAGTATCGTTAAACCTTCCGATAAGGATAACTTTTTATTCTTAACTCAGATCATCGATAAGTACATTGACTGGGAAAAAGGTCCGATTCCGATCGCGGCAGTCGAAGTTTTGGGGGAAATGGCAGACCAATCCTTTGTCTCATTGTTATCCAAAGCATTAAATCATGCATGGCATCCGATAAGAGAAGAAGCCGTTAAGGCGCTTGGTAAAATTGGTGACCCTTCGGTCGGACCGAAGCTTTTAAAACTATTGGATGATGAGAATATTAGGGTACAGATCGAAACCGCAAGAGCGCTGGGAATTTTGGGGAATCCTATTGCGGCACCGGATCTGATGAAAAAGCTTCGAAGCGGCAACCCAGCATTGCAATCCGAAGTTATTAAAGCTTTAGGTGATTTGAAATATGAAGCGGCAACCTCTCATTTGGTTCAGCTTTTGTACAGTTCTGAATTTGAAAAAATCGTGTCTCAAGCGCTTGCTAAAATCGGAACGCCGGAAGCATTATTTTATCATTATTTATTTGAGAGCGATCTGGCCCAGGCAGAAAATATTTCTCGCGGTACGTCTTTAGCGCAAGAAGCGCTGTATCATAATAACTTCCACATCCGCGTACAGGCTGTTCGATTGCTCGAGCGGACATGGAGCGAGGAAGAACGGTTCAATAAGGCCGTGGAGGCGCTTAAAAATTCAAATCACTCGACACGGCTTGTCGGTATTTTACTTCTGAGAAAAGTCAGCAAGCAAGAGAGGAAGAATTTATTACTTGATGCGATCCGCGATCCGGATGATTTTGTTCGAAGACATGCTGTATCGCTATTGATCAAAATAAATGATCCGGTTTTGAAGTCGGAGATCGTAGAATCATTGAATGCGTTTTTAAATGAACAAGATGCTGATATCCGACAATCGCACTTTACGCTTCTGGCAGGCTGGCTTCGCAACAATCAGGCGCTTTGGGAAGCCATAAAACCTTTCCGGAAAGAGCTTGAGAAAGCCTTTGCCGTCAAAGAAATTCAGCATGGAATTTCGCATTCACTGGCTGTGTTGGGAGAGACAGTAAATCTTAAAGACCTGATCACCCTTGGCGCGAAGGTAGGTGCCGGAACGCATATAGAAGGAGGGGCGCAGGAAAAAAGAATCGCTTTACCCACTGCGGATCCGAAAGCGTTGGCTGAGTGGGTTTTTAAAAATAAAACCACTTCTGGCGCAAACAATGAACTGCAAATTTCGGTCGGTTATGATACGGGCATCCTGCCTGCGCAAGAGGAAAGAGGTAAATTCATTGCCCTCTATCTTTTTATTTCTACAACCTATCTTAGTCAATTTCAATCGTTAAAATCCAAGCCACTGCGGGATCCGAATGCCGCCTATGGCATTCTGATTCGAGGAGATGTTGTGAATCCGGTTTATCCGGGGCAAGCAAAAGGTAAACGCCTTGATTATATCTTCAATCTATCAAACCGGATGACGGAGAAAAGTTTAGAAGAGCACATCCGCCAAATTCAGCTACTGAATCTCGGGCTTCAGCTTTCAAGTGCCGAAGAAAGTTTTCAAACATTTATTACCGGAGGACGACCTTCCTGGATGAACGCCAAAATGCAAAAAATTGCGGACATCTACCGCAATTTTGAGCAGGAATTTATTCAACTATTACGAGCTTACAATAGTTATCTTGATTCTGATGATATTTTCTCTTTGGACGAAGAGGGGGATCATGAAGAGCGACAACGAGCTTTTCGTACTTACAGACTCGAAGAAGCGCTCTTTCCGACTACGCGATGGTTGGTGCCCCTCTACGGCACGGATGACAGATGGAACAGATTGATACCGTATTTGAGGGGCATTGAAGGCATGATGCTCCATCAGGGCTTGGGTGAGACGGAAAGGAATGTGGAAGGGGAGGAACATCGACTCACAATCGGATCGGAATTTATCCGGGATGTCAGAAAAATGGGTTATGAAACCGTGGAAAAAATCCGGCAGGTCATAGATTCCGATTCCGTTCCGAATTCGAAAAACCTTCTCATCGCTGATCCTTTCATCGATTCAGACAATGAAGAGGCGACGCGGTTTTATTTGCAATCTGTTACTGATGCGATTGATCAATCTACGATCTCCGAAGAGCATTTAGTCAATCCAAAGACTTTTTGGGGTGCGGTAAAGTATTATAAAATTCAATCCTCGAAACGCAGTGAAATACGCCTAAATGAAACGATCCCTCAAAACAACCGAAGAGAAACCGTGCCGCGTCGCGAACCCCGCAAAGTCCCTGAAACCGTCCCGGTACCGAAACCCGCACCCGCTCCGGCGCCGAGTGAACCCAAGCCCGCTCCCAAGCCGGCTCCGGCACCCAAGGAGCCGGAACCGGTGACACCCGGTCCCAAGAAAAGCAGCCGTTCTGAATTGAGAAATACCGGCATTGAAAACGCGTCCGAGGCGGCCCACTTGATTTCAGATCTCATCAGTCATCAAATCGGAAACGCATCTATGGGAATGCGGATGCATATTGAGAACATTCTCAGGGAATCAGATAAAAAACAGAGGGAAAAATCATTGGACGTGATTGCCGGTGAAACCACGCGTTTAATTGATTTCCTTGAAGCTTTTCACGGCAAGACGAAAGGCCCCTTCTTCTTATATGAAATCAAGGGCAGTAAACATTTGGCAACCCCTCTTACGGATGCGGCGGGCTATCAGTATTCGAAACTGTTGCGGACAAGGAGCCACAGCATTCTAAACCGTGATGACGTGAACCGGTTGGACCGTATGGTACAGCTGGAAAGGATTTATGAAGCCCTTTACCCGGTGCTTTTGAAGATTTCAAACGAGGTCCAAGTCGTTCACAGAGACCTGAAGGAATTTCGGAGACGGGCGCAGATCAAAAGTTCCTTTGAGAGGCTTCAGCGGGCGCATTCCGCCTTGGACGTTCAACTCGGTCAAATTAAAGAAAAATTAGCGCATTTGGCAGCGGCGCATGCGGATTTTTCCGAATTAAACGCCTATTTAGCGGTAGCGGCGGAAGCGGAAAAGCAGGCAGGCCACCTTGCGGGCTATCAAAAACTGGCCGAAGGGGGACGCAGAATCCTGGATCAACGGCGTCATCCTGAAGAAAGAAGGCAAAAAAATCTGGAAAAAATAGTCCAAGATTTGAAGGGTTTGATGCCGGCCGTTGAAACGCAGGACGCCCGCCGTCTCGTTTATCACGTGATTGATACGCTTTCAGGCAGGCCGTCCCGAATTGACGCTCAAGCCCTCTCGGCCATTTTCTCACGACATTTGCGATCCGTCCGCCGCTCCGAGTTGCGCACCGATGAAATTTTTATTCGAATTGCCCCGGACACGGCGATCCAAGCGGGCGATACGGTTCGCTATCCGCATACGAGTATGACCTATCGCGTCCTCGGATGGGATCATAAAGATTACATTCGTATGGCCCCGGTCTTTAAAGGAGAAGTGCGTGAGAAACAATCCCGCACGGTCTATCGCCATGATCTCAACGGCAAAGCCGAAAAAGTGGATTTTCGTTCTGAAATGCGTATTAGTAAGGAAGCGGCCGGAAGGTTTAAGGCTGAATTTGGGGAACGGGCGGACGAAGTGCTCAAGTTCGTGACCGGCGACACTGAATTATCGAGAATCAAGGCATATTCCACGATTCCTCTCAAAGAATTCAAAATCGGCGAGGAAAACCGCGTTTGGAAATTCAATCATGCGCATGATCTGACCCTGCGGGGCGGAAAATCCATCCGGTTTTATTCGACCTTTGTGGACGGGGCGCGTCAGGCGATGTCAGAAAATGAAAAAATCTGGCAGCGGGCGCATCAATACGGCCTGGGTCCGAAGGCGAAAGTCTTTGGCGACACCCTCGTCACGCTTCAAGCGGAAGGGGAAACTCTTGATCAAATTGATCCTTCGAAGATTCGGCTAGGCGCGATGGAAGCTCTGGGTTATGCCTTGGGTCGTCTTCACTCAGCAGGCATCGCGCATCAAGATCTTTTGCCCAAGCATATGTTTGTGCGTAAAGAGGGCAGCCAGGCGCACATTTCATTTATTGATTACGGCAACGCGAGAGAAGATACGGACGGCCATCTTGGAAAAGAAGAAAAAGACTCCCTGCTTAAGCGGATTTTGGAAAATCAAGATAATCAATTCCCGATGTTCTCAAATTTGAACCAGGTGCGGCTGAGACATCATTATCTGAAAGGCTACGAAGAAGGGAAGGTTTCAATCCCCGAGTTTCGAAAGCCGTTTCCGATCACGCTGGGCATACCTTTAACGGTCGAAGCGCGTATTGATTCAAACGGTAAATTGGAATTGCCCGGGGCCTGGAAGCCCATTTTTAACAGCTGGGGCTCCTGGGCAATTGCCGATTGGCGTTTTTACCGGGAGCATGAACAGCGCGCGCCGGGAATCGGTGTTTATTCAGCCGAAACCTGGGGCCGCCGCATCGATGCCATTCTGCCCGAGGATGACACGTTGTTCCGACAAATTCACCGCGAGATTTATTTGCGCTATGCGCCTTTGGCCACCCAGGTACAAGCCGAAACATGGAAAGAAAACGTCGTATTGAGCTTTTCAGATCATGAAAAGTTTTTCTCCAGGGCGCAAATTCAACCCGGCAGTCCCGTCATCGTCAGCCTGATTTTAAATGAGGATTTCACGGTGTCGCATATCGATATTTCTTCGATTGAACAGAGCGCTATGGCGGATGCTTCGCGTTCGGAGCTGCGCTCGGACCGGTCGGGGCCGAGCGACGCTTCAAGGGATGAATTGCGCTCGGCGGAGTTGAATGCGCAACTCAAGTCAGCCGGCGCACCGGATGAATTCAGCGATTGGATTCGGGAAAGGGCGAAAGTGCGCCTCGTTTGGAATAGCGCCGTGACAAATTCAACGGAAACGAAAGAGGGTAAAATTGAAAAGGTCACGCTCGGAATTGACGGGACACCGCTTGTATGGCTGTACGGCTGGAAAAATTATATTTTAGTCCGCGAAATTGATTGGACACAAACCGTCAGATACGGCGAGCGTTCCGAAACCATTGATCGCATCGATGCCTGGATGAAAGGCCAAACGCATTATCCTCAAGACTGGCTCCTCGAGGCGTTGAAGCTGCAGATACAGCTGCTCCGCTGGCAGGGGAAACATATCAGTGTCAAACTCACCGCCTGGAACAAACTCAAACCGTTGCTTGAGGAACTTCACAGTCTTGTCGGAAAAGAATCCA
>JBFHCO010000016.1:0-22514 GCA_041585205.1 Candidatus Omnitrophota bacterium
ATCTCGGCGCAAAGCCGGTTGACGTCGTCATAATTTCCGTTCACCGCGACCAAATTCGGGGAATAGACGAGGGAACCGATGATTTTGGCTTTTTCCAAATTGGCGGGAATAAAGATATAACGTTTAAAACCGGCCCATGCGGCATTTGCCGAAACCGAATTGGCCAGATTTCCCGTCGAGGCACATGCCACCGTATCAAACCCCAACTCACGCGCCCGGGATAAAGCGACGGCAACAACCCGATCCTTGAAAGACCAGGTTGGGTGGCAAACTGAATCGTCTTTAATATAAAGTTCGCGCAAGCCCCATTCGCGCGCTAAATTGTCCGCTTTGACTAGCGGCGTGAAGCCCGAATAAAAACCGGCGGTCGGTTCCTTATCGATGGGTAAAAGGGCCCGGTAACGCCAAAGGCTTTGCGGGCCTTTTCTAATCGCTTCACGCGTCATTACTTCTTTAATCGCATCGTAATCATAGGCCGCCTCTAAAGATCCGAAACAATATTCGCAAACATACAGCGCCTGTTTCGGATATTCCCGATCACACTCGCGACAACGAAGCCCTTTAAGAAATGACATGTGGGTGTGTCCTTTTAACCTTCAAATACCTTATCCATACTGAGATAACGTTCGCCCGTATCACAAATCACAAAGACAACCGTCTTGCCCGGACCCAATTCCTTGGCAACTTTCATCGCAGCCCAAAATATGGCACCGGTTGAAATTCCGCTTAAGATACCTTCTTCTTTAGCCAGCTTTAATGACAAATTCCAGGCATCCATATCATCCACTTGAATGACCTCGTCGATCACCTGACGATTGACAACATCGGGTACAAAACCCGCGCCGATACCTTGAATTCTGTGCTTGCCCGGATTGCCGCCCGATAAAACGGGCGAGTTTTTAGGCTCAACCGCAACGATTTTGATTTTTGGATTTCTTTTCTTGAAAACTTCGCCACACCCGGTGATCGTTCCGCCGGTTCCGACTCCGGAAACGAAAGCGTCTAATTTGCCGTCCAAGGCCTCCCAGATTTCTTCGGCCGTGGTTTCTTTATGAATTTTAGGATTGGCGGGATTGGCAAACTGTTGCGGCATAAAACTGTTTTGATTTTTCTCCGCGATTTCCTGCGCTTTCGCAATCGCGCCCTTCATGCCGTCGGCGCCCGGGGTCAAAACCAATTCAGCCCCGAAACGTTCCAATAGCTTCCGGCGTTCTACGCTCATGGTGTCCGGCATCGTTAAAATTAAACGGTAACCTTTAACCGCACAGACCAAGGCCAGGCCGATTCCCGTGTTTCCTGAAGTCGGTTCGACAACGACCGTGTCCTTTTTAATCATGCCTTTCTCTTCGGCATCTTGAATCATGCTCATGCAAATACGATCCTTGACGCTTCCCCCCGGATTGAACGATTCTAATTTCCCATAAATCGTTGCCATATCCGGCCCCGTGATCTTGTTGATTTTCACAAGCGGAGTATTACAGATCAGTTCAAGAGCATTCTGTGCGACAAGAGGCTTGGTCCTGGTTTTCGAAGATGCAGTTGACATAGCTCCTCCCTACTTTGAAACCGTCGTTTGATTTTCTTTCATGGCATCGATCAAAACTTTCGCAACTTCGGGACGCGAAAATTCCGGCGGCGGGATTTCCCCTTTTCTTAACATTTCACGTACCTTGGAGCCGCTTAAACTCAGATGATGACTCTTATCGTGCGGACAGGTTTTGGTCGATGCCATTTCGCCGCATGTTTTACAAAAAAATGTGAAATCGAAAAAGACGGGCGTAATATCGATTTCCCGCGGATCGACCTCTTCAAAAATTTGTTGGGCATCGAAAGACCCGTAATAAGGCGTTCCGTCCGGTTTCGACACGCCGGCATGGTCGCGGCCCACGATAAAATGCGTACAACCGTAATTTTTTCTGACCAATGCGTGAAAGATGGCTTCGCGCGGCCCGGCATAGCGCATGGCGGCCGGGAACACGGATAAGACCACGCGGTCATTGGCATAATATTTTTCAAGCAGCACCCGGTAACATTCCATTCGAACCTTGGCTGAAATATCGTCTCCTTTGGTTTCGCCCACCAAGGGGTGAATCAAGAGACCATCGACCATTTCCAAGGCACACTTCGTTAAATATTCGTGCGCACGATGAATGGGATTGCGTGTTTGAAATGCCACGATGCGCTTCCATTTTTTCTCTTGGAATAAAGCGCGTGTTTGCTTCGGATCCATGCGATATTTGGTGAACGTGGAGTGTTTCGGCCGGTTAAAAAGAGTGATTTTCCCGGCGATCAGATAATCGCCCATCGACATCACGCGCGCGACTCCCGGATGCGCCTCGTCTTCTGTGCGGTAGGCGCCGGACGCATGCGCCTTTTTATCGTGCGGGAATATTTCATCGACTTGCATGACGGCCAAAGGCTCTTTGCCGTCCGCATCGGTTAAGGCAACTTCACCGCCCTCCTTGATCGTCTTTTTATCTTCAGCGGAAATGGATTTGACAATCGGAAGTGACCACACGAGATTACTTGATAACTTCATCCGCTTCAACACGCTATCCACATCGGCTTTGCCCATAAATCCTTGGAGCGGACTCATTGCTCCCGATGCGATCATCTCAAGATCGGATATTTCATAAGCCGCCGAACGGAGCGCTTTCAAGCCGGCGGCTTTTTTGCGCAGATCTTCCGCTTCTTTTCCAGATGTTTCCCGGTTGATTAAATTCCCCCCGTGCGGCTTGATGGCATCTTTCATGATTCTCGATCCTTCCTCTTTTCTGTTGGTGCGTTAAATATTGGCGGACAAATCTTTATCGATTTTCTTTTCTTCATCTCTGGGTTTTACTTCTTTAAATTTGTGAATGCCGCATTCGGTTTTCGATTTTCCGGCCCAGCGTCCGGAACGCTCGTCGTCGCCTTCCTGAACCGGGCGCGTGCAGGGCCAGCAGCCGATGCTGAGATACCCTTTCTCATACAAGGGATGTCTCGGGATGCTGTGCTCCTTCAAATACCACCAGCAATCGCGCGATGTCATCCCGGCCAGCGGACTGATCTTGTAAAGTTCTCCGGTGTATTCTTCGAGATAACGGACAGACTTTCGGGTATCTGATTGATGGCGCCGGATCCCCGTCATCCAGGCATGGTAGTCTTTCAGAGCTTCATCCAAGGAATCGACTTTGTTGATCTGACAGCACAAATCGGGGTTTTTTTCGTACGGAACATCTTGATATTTTCGGAGCAGTTCTTCGCGCTTCTTAGGATCAGCCTTCAGATCGATTACATTCGTTAAACCCAGCGATCGGATCAGATCTTTTTTATACTGAATCGTTTCGGGGAAATGGTACCCCGTTTCGATGAAAAGCACCGGGATGCTCGGCTTGATTCGACTGACCATGTGAAGTAAAACGCCGCTTTCCGAGCCGAACGAAGAAGTCATGGCCAGTTTTTCGGGAAATTCCTGCACCGCCCATCGGATGATATCTTGAGGAGATTTACTTTCAAACTCTTGATTTAATTTTTCAGTATTTATTTGATGAGCCAACACGCGATCCTTTCCCCTGTCTTCCTTATCGACGCTGCGCGATGCGCTCCCGCAAAGCGTCTACCATTTCATAACCCAGATGCACGTTTTCACCCAAATAGGCCAAATCAACATCCGGCTTATTCGTACCGTGAAAATCGCTTCCTCCCGTTTTGACCAATTTAAAGCGTTCGGCAATGCGGTTGAAAATATCATTATCTCTCGGGTTCTGACAGCTGTTGTAAACTTCGATCGCTTCCAAACCTTCTTGCGCCAGTTTTCCGATTTCTTTTTCCAACGCTTCCGGGTTCAATTTCATCTGCTTGGGGTGGGCCACCGAGGCAATGCCGCCCGCTTCACGGATGAGAGTTAACGCTTCTTGACTGCTGACACGGCGCTTGTCCACATAAGCCGGCCGGCCTTTCGCCAAATATTTATTGAAAGCATCTTCGTGATTCTTGACAGCCTTTTTCTTAATCAGTACTTTAGCGAAATGAGGACGGCCGATTTGTTTGTCAGAAACCTTGCCCGTCTTGGACCCACAGGCGGCTTCGATGACTTCTTCCATGGAAATGTCAATCCCAAGGTCGTTCAATTTCTTGATAATCATGGGGTTGCGTTCGCGGCGCGCCTTTTGGATTTCTTCAAACATCGCCTTCAGCCGCGGGTGATGCCGATCTAAAAAAAATCCCAGAATATGAAGCGTGCCGGGATCAAATTGAGCGCTGATTTCCACGCCCGGCACCAGCTCAATCCCAAGCTGCTTGGCTTCCCGTTCCGCTTCTTCAAAGCTGGACATGGTGTCATGGTCAGTCACCGACACGCATTCCAGTTTTTTTTGCTTGCAATACCTCATCAGTTCGGCCGGCGTGTAAGATCCGTCCGAGTGCGTGGTATGCATGTGAAAATCGACGCGCTTCATGGAAATCAGCGGTTGACGCTTTCCTGAACGGGTTCTAAATACCCCAGCTTCACAAGCCGTTGAACGATATGTTCTGCCGATTCTTCCGGTGTCTGCTTTTCGGTATCACAGATGATTTCGGGATTCAACGGTTCTTCGTACGGGTCATCCACGCCCGTAAAACCCTTGATTTCGCCGGCGCGGGCTTTTTTATACAGCCCTTTGACATCGCGCTTTTCGCATTCATCAACCGAGGCCTTCACGAATATTTCAACGAAATTGCCGATCATGCGCCGGTTATAATCACGTACTTCGCGATACGGAGAAATGGCCGAGGCCATCGCGATCACGTCGTTACGCGTCAGTAAATTGCAAACAAAGCCGATGCGCTTGATATTCGCATCACGGTCTTCTTTGGAAAAGGTAAGTCCTTTGCTTAAATTGGTTCGAATCACGTCGCCGTCCAACAGTTCCACTTTGAGCCTCCACTTGCGAAACTGTCTTTCCAAAATTCTCGCAATGGTTGACTTGCCCGAGCTGGGTAAGCCGGTGAACCAGAGTGTGACGCCTTTGCGATTGCGGTATTCGATCGAATCATGACTCATGAAAAAAGCTCCTTTCAGAAATGTAACTAACGTGTTTGATATTAAGGAGTTACTACGATTTCTATGCGTGGGATAGAATCAGTTAATATACTCTTAAATGATGCGAGTGTCAATCCTAAGGGAGGTTATTCTATCTCCAATTATTGGAAAGGGTTACAGAGTTTGAGAGCTACGCTTTCGTTCCAGCCATTTGCCGATTAAAACGGAAATTTCGAAAAGGATTATGAGCGGCAAAGCTAAGAGTGCCTGACTGACCGGGTCCGGCGGCGTTAAAATAGCTGCCACAATAAAAATCAGCACGATGATAATCTTCCTCGCCTTTTCAAGCGTCTTTGTTTTCACCGTGCCCAAGCGAATCAACCCGATTAATATAATGGGGAAGTCGAACAAAATTCCGAAAGCCAGGATCATCCCCAAAAGATATGAAAAATAATCGCCGACGCCCAAGAGCGGCTTGAGAGTGTCCGTTTGAAAACTCAATAAAAAATTCAAACTGAAAGGAATGACGACCTGATAGGCAAAATAAGCGCCCGCCAAAAAGAGGATGGCCGAAACTAAAATTAAAGGAAAAACGATCCGCTTTTCATTCGTATAAAGACCGGGAGCTACGAACAGCCAAAGTTGTGCCAAAAATAATGGAAAAGAAAAAACCAGCCCGGTGATTGCCGACGCTTTTAATCGGATGAGAAATGCTTCATAAGGCTTCTGAAAATAAAGGTCGACATCCTGATACTGTCGTAAGGGAGTAATAAGGAAGTCCAGAAGTGTGTCTGAAAAAAAATAACTGCAGACTGCGACAAACAAAAAAGCGCCGGCGCAGATTATGAGCCGGCGCCTGAACTCTTCGAGATGGGTTATAAAATCCGAATCACGCTTGAGCAAAGACTTCTCGAGCGACAATGCCGACCACCCCGAGCGCCACGGCATTCTCACCGAATGCCGACGGAATAATTTTCACCTGATTGGAAGCTTCTTCAACGGCCCATTCCTTGACCGCAGCCTTGATCGAATCCAGCAGCGGTGTGCCGCAATCTTCAATCCCGCCGCCGATCACGACGATTTCGGGATTCAGTAAATTGACCAAAAAGGCGATCTTTTTGCCGAGTTCCTGGCCCGCGTGTTCCACGACTTTGAGAGTTAAGCTGTCCTTATCCTTCACGCCGCGAACAATGTGCTTGAAATTTAATTTATCAACGTCGCCATTGACGTAATCTTTCAAGGAGGAGGATTCGCCTTTTTTTAGTCTTTCCTTCGCACTGCTGGTCATACCAATATCCATTTCCCAACGGCCCAACTGGGTTGCGATGTCAAATGCGTATTCGCGACTTGTCTTGACGCTGGTGATACCCAATTCACCAGCCGCGCCGGCAGAACCGCGATATATTTCTCCGTTAATCAATATACCGCAACCGACTCCTGAAAACATGTAAAGCATGTGGCGAACATCACGGTCAAGCCCGAGCCACTTCTCCCCCAAGACCGCGGCGTTGGCATCGTTTTCAACAAATGAAGGAATGTTCAGTCTTTTTTCAAACGTGTCTTTGATTGAAAGACACACAGAAAGATCTTTTTCCCCCAAGCTTTGAGGCCAACGAATCGTGCGTCCTCTTTCATCAATAATACCGGGTACGCCGACGCCGACGCCGACGATTTTGCTTTTATCGATTTCGGCTTTTTCGATGATTTCACTCGCCATATCCACCATGTTTTCGATAACCGCTTCGGAATTTTCGGGGCTTCTTTCCCTTTTGACTTCGGCGATGACATTGATTTCCAAATCCACAAGCACGCCAACCGTGCTCATCATGTTCAATCCGACACCGACGATGTATCCTGCTTTCGGGTTCAGCTCAACGAGAACCGGCTTACGGCCCCCCGTCGATTCATCAAGTTCGCCTTCAAGCACCAACCCCTTTTTGATGTAATGATTCACATAGTTGGAAACCGTGACGATATTCAATTCCGTAATTTTGGAAATGTCCGTCCGTGAAATGGGGCCATTTTTGCGAATCACTTCCAGGATGGAAAGGTTTTTTCTTTCTTTGTCAGTCAAAATGCGATCTTTTAAAAGCATTTGTTTAATCATTGGATTAGTGCTCCTTTCATCTCATTTTAATGCTCAACTTTAATGATAAAAAAAGAATTCTAATTCTTGTAACTCCATGACTGATAATATTATACCTGCGAATTAATGTCCCTCAAAGCATTACTTTAGGTACTAAAAAAAGCCTCTTTGGCAAGCAATTCCTCTGCTGCTTTCGCTATGGGATCTTGATGGAAATAACCTTGTATAGCGCCCTGTGTCAAATAATTACAAATGGCCACCAAAACCATGCCTTGATTTAAAGCAAGGTATTGGGGATTCACCCGGTTATTACGAATATTGAGTGTATCGAAGAAACCGTATTCTCCATAAATCGGGAATTCCAGAAAATTGCGTATATTTTGTATTGCCTTCCCGGGAAGCGAGTCCAGGGCAAGAAAACTCACGTGCGGCGTGACAACGCCGCGATCATGATATCCCTTGGCCCCGAATTCCTTAATACCGAATTCGCCATAAGTCCATCGTTGGCCACTGCTGATGGCGGCAGGCGAAATCCCCCAAACCGGATAACCTTTTTCATCCAAGGCGTATTCTATGTGAAGCTGCGTGGCAATGCGATTATTCAAGCCGAGCGCCTCCGGCGCAAGTTCGCGTTCCTTCATGACCAGCGTCGGCATCAAAAATTCGAAAAGCGACCCGCCCCAGCTTGGCACAAATACTTTATCCCGATACCGATAATGTCCTTGAAATAGATCGATACCGTCGTAGGTTGCCATATGCCCTCGCGGTTCCTGATTCTGCCAGCGCCAAACCTTGGGCGGTGTCCGGTAAAGAAACCACCAATGCGAAGGCGGGACATCCCCTTTGCCGATAGCATAAAAACTCGTCGCGCGAGCTTCCGTCACCAATAAACCGTAATGATAACCTCCGAAATTGCGCTCCGGCACGTCGATACCGACCACAAATTGGTTGTTTTCAGGATCCAAAAATTCTCCGAATGAAAACTGGTCAAGCAAAGCTGTTACTTCGGAGCCCATTTCAGCCGCATAAGCCTGGCGGATCACCACCAGGGCGATCGCAAGCCAGCCGCTGTCGACGGTAGAAATATAATTGCGCGTAACGGTTAACTTCTTGGTGTCATAAAAATTATAAAAAAATCCTTTGTAGCGCCTTAGCTTTCGAAGCGTATCAAAAATGTCGCGCGCTCTTTTCAGAGCCTGTTCTCTTGTAATAAAACGCAATCGTTCGGCCGATACCGTTGCCAGCAAATCCATGGCAATGTTGGTCGGAGAAGTATAGTCCGCGATCAGCGGGGCGTCGCCCAAGCGGATGTGGTCAACCACCAGATGCGTTTTTTTGTCGCGCGCGTTCTCAAAATACTTCCAAGTGTCGTAAGCAACCGCTTTGAGAAAGAGACTGTCATCGACTTCCCTTTTGAGTCTTTCCCTGCGCCGATTGTCATACACGATTTTCGGGAAACCGGCCAGATTATCGCGATGGCTCTCGAAGGCTACGTCATTGAAACCGAAAAAGGCGATTTCATCGACCCACAAGTCTCCCTGAATCTTTTTATCTTTGGAAATTAAAATGAATTCGATGGAAAAAAGCTGATCCAAGTCCAAATTCCTAAATAGCGACATCGGAAGAATGACCTCTTCCCAATTGTCTTGGGCGGGAAACAGCTGCGTAATATCTTGGATCACGGTTCGGTGTGCGCCATCGGTCAATGCCAATCGAAACCGGCCCAGAAATTTGTCCGCCCCCCGGACCTGAAGCTTGTATTTAAATACAAAGTATTCGGCTCGGCTGACATCGAGACGGATTAAAAAACTGCGAAAGGAAACCTGTTCATCAGGCGTCAAGTTGTAGGTTGCCTTGAGAGAATAACCGCGTTGAGCGTTTCGGGCGTCGGTTTTATCCAAGCCGATATCCAACGCACCGATGGCGGGCGTTTTCGTCTGCCAAGGCGCCCCTCGGCGATTTCTGAATTTTCCGTCGTTAAAATCATCGATGACGACAAATTGAGGAGATGTTAAAAGAGATTTTTCGTCGGGGATGCTTTGATAAACCTGAAATTTCTCAAAGGGGGCTTGCGCGCTAAGGACGGACGCAAATAAAACACAAACCAAAAAAAAGGTTATCGTGAAGACGCCCGGATTTTTTCCAAAGTGATCACACACCATGATGGCGGAGGCACAGGACCCCTTATTTGCTCAAGGTTAATTTGCGCGGTTTGCTAGAGCTTAACCAAGAATGACTTGTATCCGATGCTCGGACTTGGCAGGAAAAGGTTTGACCACCGGCGATGTCTGCGACTTACCGTCCACGATCACCTCCGTGACGCCCTGACCTTTACCATTTTTATTTTTTACTTCGATATGATACGTGGCGCCGCGAAACAATCTTTTCGCCTTGAACCCGGGCCAATCCTTGGGTATGACGGGATCCATGAGCAATCCTTCGCGTGTCGGCCTGATGCCCAATAGCCAGTTCAAAATCACGACGGCATACCAAGCGCCGGATCCGCTGTACCACGTCCATCCACCGCGCCCGAAATGAGGAGAGTCAGGTCCATCCACGTTTCCGGGGGTCACATAAGGTTCGCAAAGATAGTGATCCGGATTAAGACCCCTCAAAATGGGGTTGAAGCTTTTATACACCTGATAAGCCGCATCTCCTTTACGCAATATGGATTCCGCGACAACGGCCCATGTACCGGCGTGGGTATAGAGACCGCCGTTTTCGCGAACGGACGGCGCATACCGTGACAAATAACCGATGGTGGGATCCGTTTTGGTATAAGCCGGTGTGAAAAGAAGCGGCCCATATTCGCGAAAGAGATGTTTTTCGGCCGACTCCATGGCTTGTTTCGCGCGTTCCGGAGTCGCTGTGCCCGTCATAACAGCCCACGTTTGTGCGTTGAGGAAAATCTTGCCTTCCTTGCAAGCTTTGCTTCCAAGCGGGCGGCCGTCATCGCGCGTTGCGCGAATATACCATTTTCCGTCCCAAGCGTGTTTGTTGATGGCCTGCTTCAAAGCTTCGGCGCGTTTGGCGTACTCCTTGGCGCGCTTTTTATCCCCCCGCTTTTCAATGATGGGGACAAAACGCGTTAATATTCCGTAAAGGAAGTGACCGAGCCAGATCGATTCGCCCTTCCAGCGAATGCCGACATGACTCATCCCGTCGTTCCAGTCCCCTTCGCCGATCAGCGGCAGTCCGCGCTTCGACCAGCGGCCGAGCACGCAATCGATTGCCCGCATACAATGGTCGTAAAGCGTCCCCTGTGTCACTTTTTTTGTCTTTTTATCCGGCAAGAAATTCGCCTTGATATCAAGGATCGCTTCGTCGTTTGTTTCATCGATGTAATTGAGCGTAATATAGTCCAACCAAAGCAAATCATCCGACATTTCCGTGATGGCGCCCATTTTCGTACCGTGATGCCACCAGTGAAAAACCGTGCCGTCGGGAAATTGTTGTTCGGCATGCAATAAGATTTGCTTTTTGGCCAGTTCCGGTTTGGATGAGAAGAAAATCTGACAGTCCTGCAACTGATCCCGGAAGCCGAACCCTCCGCTGGATTGGTAATAGGCACAGCGTGCCCACAGACGGGCCGAAATGGCCTGATATTTCAGCCAAATGTTCGTCATAAAATTCATCGATTCGTCGGGCGTTTCGATCCATGTCGGATTCACCAAAGAATCCCACATCTTTTTAACTTCGCCCAACGCCTCTTCAATCACTTCTTCCGATGAATATTTATTTATGATTTGAAGCTCTTCTTTCCGAGACCGGGATTCACCTAATGTGAAAATCACCGTTTTTTCCTCGCCCGCTTCAAGTTCGACATCTACCTGCAAACTCGCGATAGAGTCCACCCATTTGCCGTGCGTATTGTTCAGATGACCCTCTCGGACGGCCTTGGGTGCTTGAATTTCGCCGTAGCGGCCAAAGAAGGCTTCTTTATCTCCTTCATAAGCCGCCGGCTTGATATTGGCGCAGGCATGAAAGGCTTCAAGCGGAGACTCGGAAAGACCTGAAGAAATGAACCCCGGCACAAGGGCCGGACGCTTGCGTCCGTAAATCGCATTGTGGTTTTCGTCGATTTCGGTTTCAATAAACGTTTTTTGGAATTCGCGGTGCGTGTCGGCCGCATTACCCAAACACCATTCAAAATAAGTAAACAAGCTTAATTTCCGGGCTTGCTCGCCTTCATTTTTAACTTTTACTCTCCAAATTTCAACCGGGTCCTTGACGGTCACAAAAATAGTTTTTTCTATAGAGATATCTTGATACCGGCTTTTTAAAACAGAATACCCGAGCCCATGGCGCACTTGGTAATCCTCGAAGTCCGGGCAACACGGCTTCCATGTGGCGGACCAAAAATCACCGCTTTCTTGGTCGCGCACATAAATGTATTTACCCCAGCTGTCCTTGATCAGATCTTGTTCCCAACGCGTGATGCGAGACAGATTCGAATTGTCCCGCCAGGAAAATCCGGAGCCGGTTTGGCTTTCGATCGCGCCATAATCTCCATTGCACATCACGTTCACCCACGGCCGCGGGGTGTCCGGACGCGTGATGACATATTCGCGGCCGTCTTGAGTAAAATAACCGTATTTAGATTCAAACTTTTTATTTTTGTCTTCGGTAGTTTTTGTTTTGCTTTTAACCATGGTTTTTGTCATTTCGGGTTGTTTTTATCCTCATCTTTTCTAGTCTTTGTGTGCTTGCAAAACCGAATTGATTTGCGGTGTGATTTCGCTCATCGCATCGGCTGCCGATTTTTTTCCGTTGAAAACCAAATCCAGTTTCGGGATCAAATATTTTTCCTGTATTTCACGCCACTGCGGATCAAAAGGACTGAAAACAATGTGCTCAACCGCCTCGTTCAACATATGCTTGTTGGACGGCGGCTGCGGATCGAGCGCCCAGTTTTCGCTTTCTGCCACAGAAATGCGCGATGGCTGCGCCAAACCTTTTTTCGCCAATTGCGCTTGCCCTTTTGCGCCTGTCAGCGCCTTGATCACTTCCCACGCTTCTTTTTTATGCTTGGATGATTTCAAAATCGCGTAACCCGATCCGCCCGATCCGAAGGCGCGGGTTCCGTGCAATCCCTTAGGGAACATCACTACGTCCCATTCAAAATCGTATTTGCGCAAACCCGGCGTTTCCCATACGCCTGATAAAAACATCGCCAACCGTCCGCTCGCGAACATCAAATCCACGCCCATCCCCAAATTCGCCAGGGCAACGGGGGTCGGCATTACTTTATATAGATTGATCATGTCGGCATAGAATTGGAGACCCTCAACCGACTTGGGATCATCTAAAAGTGTTTTGGTGGGCTGGTCCACGTCATCAACTAAGGCGCCGCCATTTCCATAAATGAAGTTTTGCCAAGCCCATCCATAGAAACCATATTGAATGATCCGGCCGTTTTCGTCTTTCTTCGTCAAGGCGCGGGCCATGCGGAGCATATCCTCCCAAGTCCAATCATCGTTGGGATAAGCAAGCCCCGCTTCATCAAATAGCTTTTTATTGTAAAAAACGCAGGCAAAAGGCGCTACGTCCCGCGGAACGGCGTAAATTTTTCCATCAACCGTGAACCGGCCTAGAATGGTGGGGAAAAAATCCTCGGCCGAAAATGTTTCGTCTGAAACTTCAAAATAAGGCGTGAGGTCTTCAAGTACGCCTTTTGACGCAAATGTTACGAAATAATCAACTTCGGTCGCGATGACGTCCGGCGCCGCGCCGCCCGCGATACGTGTCAAAATTTTGCTGTCGTAACCGGTGTAAGGCGTGTGTTCAAAAACGATTTTAATGTCGGGGTGTTCCTGCTGCCAATCTTTGATCGAATTTGTAATGATGTCGATTTCTTCGGGGCTGCCCCAGAACGCGACTTTCACTTCGGTCACATTTTCGCTTTCTTGTGTTTTGCCACAGCCGGAAAGTGACACGTTTAAACTGATAAGCCCGATCAAAAAATAGGTATAAATTTTTAGCGTTTTTTTCATAATTTTTTCTTTTTGAATCGCAAAATTGACGTCGCGATGACCCCGAAAAGTTCGGGAATTATATCACACCACCCCCCCCTGTCAACGCGTGATCGAGGATGCTTCTATCAGAAATCCGGGTGTGTTGTTAGGATGCCTCCGCGGGTAAACCGATGGCTGCCAAAATGCGGTCAAAATCGTCCAATGAGTAGTAATAGACCTCAAGGCGTCCTTGATTTTGATTCTTTCTCGGATAAATCTTGACCTGCGTTCCGAGATGCTGTATCAGCCGTTTTTCCAAATCCAAAATCTCGGCCGTAAGTTTGCGTGCTGTTTTCGGCTTTCTCTTATGGGCATTGCTGCGATTGACAATCGCTTCAACCTGTCTGACCGAGAGATTTTCCTCCACGATCCTTTTCGCAAGTTGCCGCTGATGCTCCGGTGTCAAAAGCCCCAAAAGCGCTCGCGCATGGCCTTCTGCCAGCTGGCCCGCTTCAATATAAGCCTTAACTTCCTCGGGTAATCTTAAAAGCCTCAATGTATTGGTTACCGTGGACCGGCTTTTCCCCACCCGCTTGGCGATCTCATCTTGCGAAAGAGTTCTCTCTTCCGCCAACCGCCGATAGGCCTCCGCTTCTTCCAAGGCATTCAGGTCCTGGCGTTGAATATTTTCGATCAGCGCCCACTCCAAAAATTTTTCTTCGGCTACATCTTTAATGACAACTGGCACTTCAGCGAGACCGCAATGCTTTGCGGCGCGCAATCTGCGTTCTCCGCATATCAACTCATAACGATTCTCTCCGATTTCTTTAACGATCATCGGTTGCAAAATGCCTTGCTCGCGAATTGAGGCGGCCAATTCCTCAATGCCCGTTTGCGTAAATTCCCTGCGCGGCTGATCATGATTGCTCTGTATCGCATCAACCGGAACTGTGCAAAACGCACGCCTCGCTGAAGCGTTTGCTTCCGGATTCATAACTGCGGTGGATTGCTGAAACGCATTGTCAGCTTTTACATAACTATCTGGTATTAAGGCACTTAAGCCTTTCCCCAATGCCTTTTTCATGCCTGCGCCTCCTCTGTTGAAACTTGATCTTGTGTCGGAACGGTTGCGGTTGTAGTCCCTTCCGCGTTCACCGGAACAGCATCTGAAATTTGCATTGACGCCGGCTCGGCACCTGCAAACTTCTTAATAAACTCTTTTGCCGCCTCCTCATAACTTTTCGAGCCTCTGTTTTGCGGATCATAGATGACGGCGGGTTGACCAAAACTTGGCGCTTCGGAAAGCTTGACTGTTCTCGGAATCACTGTTTCGAAGGTTTTTTCCTTAAAATAATTTCTGACTTCCTCAATCACCTGCTGTGTAAGATTTGTCCGAAAATCAGCCATCGTCAACAGAACGCCGCCAATCTCCAACTCTGGATTGAGGTTCTGCTGCACCAATTGAAACGAATTGAGCAGCTGGCTCAAACCCTCCAATGCATAATACTCGCACTGCAATGGAATTATTATATAATTGCTTGCTGTTAAAGAGTTTATGGTTATAAGACCTAGGGAAGGTGGGCAATCAACAAATATAAAATCATAATCCTTTTTAAGAATCTCAAGCGCTCCTTTTAATATGAATTCTCGTCTCTCTCGACTGATAAGTTCAAGCTCGGCCCCGGAGAGATCTGCATTGGAAGGAATAAGGTGGAGGTTATCAATTTTTGTTTGGCGCGCCAAGCCCAGAGGGTTCCCGTTATCCACAAAGAGTTGAAAAGCTGTGGACTCTATGTTCGGCTTTTCTTCACCCAGGCCGCTCGTGGCATTTGCCTGAGCGTCTAGATCAATTAGCAGCACCTTAAATCCATGCTTGGCAACAAGGGTAGCTAAGTTTATAGCTGTTGTGGTCTTACCGACTCCACCTTTTTGATTGCAGAAGGAGAAAATTTTCTTCATATGAACCTCGATGGTTATGTTTCACGTGAAACGGTAGAATTATACCAGCGACCCGCTATAAATCCATAGGTATTTTAAACGAGGTTTGTTTAATTATCGGATCGATACCAAAAAAAATTTATACAAATCACGGATTATAACGATGCATCCATTACCGCTCCGCCACTTGTTTCACGTGAAACATTTGACGATTTATGCATTTTTTCGATATGCACCGAAAGGAGCGATAAGTCGCACATCGAAACTCCGGGTATTCTGGATGCCTGACCTAACGATACTGGCCTAATAATACTGAGTTTCTCCTGAGCCTCTTTGCTAATCCCGCTGACTTTTAAATAATCAATTTCGCCCGGAATCAGCCTTTTTTCTGTCTTTTTCATTTTTTTAACATCCATCAATTGTCGGGCGATATACCCCTCATATTTAACCTCGGCCTCGACCACTTGCTGGTCATCATAACTTATTATATATGAGTGTAACTTATTATTTATCAATGTATTATATGATACATCCGGACGCTTTAAAAATTGATGCAGATTTATATTTCCATACCACCGATCCTTCAAGCGCTTAATTTCTGAATCAATTCTTTGCCAGCGCGCTTTTGCTTTGCCAATAACATCATCTGCTATCAACCCTACGCTATGCCCGTACTGCATGAGCCGTTGATCCGCGTTATCTTGTCTCAGCAATAGCCTGAATTCGGCTCGAGACGTCAGCATCCTGTAAGGTTCATTTGTACCGCGCGTGACCAGATCATCAATCAAGACGCCGATATAGGCCTCTGACCGGTCCAACACCAGCGGTTTTTGACCGCGCAGCTTCTTAATAACATTCAGACCCGCCATCAAACCTTGCGCGGCCGCTTCTTCGTAGCCGGAAGTACAGTTGATTTGCCCGGCTAAGTACAAATTTTTAATTTTCTTCGTTTCAAGCGTGTGAAAGAGCTGCGTCGGTGGTGCGCAATCATATTCAATCGCGTAAGCCCAGCGCACAATCTCCGCATTTTCCAAGCCTTTGATCGATCTCACAACTTCCTCTTGCACATCTTTCGGCAAACTTGAGGATAGGCCATTCACATAGATTTCAAATGTATCGCGGCCTTCCGGCTCCAAGTAAATTTGATGCCGCTCCTTGTCTGCGAATTTCACGACTTTATCTTCGATGGACGGACAATAACGCGGGCCCGTCCCGACGATTCGGCCAGCATAAAGAGGGGAACGATGCAAATTTTTGCGGATGATTTCATGCGTTTTTTCATTCGTGTAGGTAATAAAACAAGGCAACTGATCGACTTTAAGATTTTCCGTGCGAAAAGAAAAGGGGGCGGGGGGATTATCGCCGGGCTGTTCTTCCAGAATAGACCAGTGAATGCTTTTTTCATGCAGGCGGGGCGGCGTGCCGGTTTTAAAACGAATGAGCTTGATGCCGTTCTTTCTTAAGGAATCCGAAAGCCCGACCGCCGGGGCTTCGTCGCGGCGCCCTCCGGGATAATGCACTTCGCCGACATGGATCAAACCCTGCAAAAAAGTGCCGGTTGTCAAAATGACTGTTTGTCCGTGATACATTTCGCCATGTTCGGTGCGTACACCGCGGCAAACACCGTCTGCAATCAGAATTTCCGTGATTTGTGCAGCTTTGAGAACAATATTTTTTTCAAGCTCGATGGCGCTCTTCATATAAAGTGAATACTGCTTTTTATCAGCTTGGGCACGGGGAGCCCATACGGCGGCGCCTTTAGAGCGATTCAGCATGCGGAATTGTATTCCGGTCGCATCGGCGGCCAAACCCATTTCACCGCCTAGCGCATCGATTTCCCTCACCATGTGGCCTTTTGCCAATCCGCCGATAGCCGGATTACAAGACATGCGCGCAATGGCATCTGTGTCCATGGTCAGTAAAAGAACCTGATAACCGACGCGTGCAATGGCGAGGGATGCCTCGACCCCCGCGTGTCCGGCGCCGACAATGATCGCGTCGAATTTTTGTGCGGATGTCATACGATTTACCTTGCGAAAGAAAAAATTTTGTCTCTTAATCCCGGTCTTCGTGATGCAGCACGATCACCATTCTTTTGACAAACACCTGATGAATGATGGACAACACGTTGCTCACAAACCAATAAAGCACCAAACCGGAAGGCATCTTGTAGAAGATGAAGCCGAAGATAAGCGGCATGAAGGCCATGATTTTGGTTTGCTCCGGCGTCGCCCCCGCCTGGGGCGTTAATTTTTGCTGCCAGAACATGGACAGCAACATCAAAATCGGAAGCACGTTCAGCCCATCGCCGATAAGCGGTATGTCGAAGGGAAAGGTGAAAAGCCGGTCCGGCGCCGAGAGGTCCGTGATCCATCCGATGAAAGGCGCGCCGTGTAATTCGATCGCTTCTGAAAGCACGCGGTAAAACGCGAAGAAGATGGGAATTTGCAGCAACATAGGAAGGCACCCGGACATCGGATTGACCTTATTGCGCTTATACAGCCCCATCATTTCTTTATTCATTTTGGCCGGATCGCTTTTATAGCGTTCTTGAATGTTTTTGAGTTTGGGCTGAAGCGCCTGCATCTTCTTCATGGACTCAAAGCTTATATGCGTCAGCGGCGTAAAGGCGGCTTTGATCGCTAACGTGACCAGAATGATGGACCATCCGAAATTATGTGTTAATTGGTTGCAAAATTTCAAAGCGATCAAAAGCCAAATCTGGAAAATACCAAAAAATCCTCGAGAAAGGATATTTTCAAACCCCAATCCGAAGCTTTTCAACACTTCATAGCGCTGCGGCCCCGCATAAATTAAAAAATTTCTTTCTTTGACCGCGTTTCCCGGCACCGAGATCGGCTCCATGCGCAGCGAAGTCCAAAGCGTTTCGGTATCCGCACTCGATTCACCCGAAAGTGTTTTCCAATCCGGTTTTACGAGCAATGCGAAATACTGTCTGATGAGTCCCGCCCATGAAATTTCTCCGTCAACACGAAAACCTTTTTTCGCGATTTTTCCCACGTTTGCGGTTTCCGCCTTGTGAGTCCAGATTACCGATTCAAAATGCTCAAATTGCTGATTTTCGATTTTCTCATAATCCAAACCGAATGAAAGCTCAAGGGGAAAGTGCTTTTCGCGCGGCGTCAAATTTTCCAATAAAACATTCATCCGAATCACCGGTTCCGTCCGGCTGAAAATATACCGTTTTGTCAGACGGTATTCGGACGGCCGCTCATATACAAAATCCACCGTTCCTTGTCTTATGTTTTTTTCAGATATCTTAAATATGGCGCGCGTCAGATCTTCCCGGTCATGCAAAATTTTGATGCCGAAAGACCCGGGCTGCGTCGGGTCTCCGGCATAAAACGAATGCGGGAAATTGCCGTTTTGTGAATCCGCCCCCTTATAAAAAAGATCAGAGATCGACCCGCCCAACGTCGAAAATTTGGCTGCATAAATCTCATTTTCAAAACGGAACTCTTCGGGAGGGGATGGCTTTTCTAAAAAGGTGTCGCGCACGGTTTCCTTCGCGGGATAGATTGCTTCGGGTGCGCTTTGTGTTTGCGATGGCGCCTCTTGTTTTTCGATCGTAGTCTCTTGCGGGGGGCGCTCGGGGCTGATCCAGCGGATGAAAAATGGGTACCCCATCAGCACCAAAAATGAAAGCGCCATGGCAAGCCAAAAATTTTTGCCCAGTTGAGGCTCTCTATTGAACGACATCAATTCCTCCCGAATGAAAAGGATGGCATTTTGAGAGTCTCGATAAGGTCAAGCCGATTCCGGCTAATACACCTTTCGCCTCGACAGCGTCCATGGCGTATTGCGAACAATTCGGATAAAATCGGCAATGATTCCCAAGCCAAGGCGACACCCATTTTTGATATTGACGTATGATCCAAATCAAGCCGAATTTCATTTCAGCAAACCCGCTTTTTGAAACAAAGTTTTTAATTCCATTCTAATCGCCGCAGACGGCGGAAGATGCTTATTGGATCTTGCCTGTATGACCCAGAGGCGATTTGGATCCGCTTCGGGATTCAGGCTTATCGCAGCTGCCCGTATGCGCCGCTTCCACCGATTTCGCTCCGTGGCCAAAGGGCTGACCTTTTTACTGACAACGATGCGCGGCTTCGTTATTTTTTTGCCGGAGCCGGCAAATTCTTTGTTTGCGTAGACCCACAATCTTAAAAAATCACCTTTTACAAATTTTCCCTTTTCAAAAACCGCTTTGTACGCCTGCGTATGGGTGATTTGTTTCTGCTGTTTCAAGATTGGCGCTGAGGGCAAACGATCAAACAGGGGTCAAGCGGCTGCGGCCTTTTTTCCTGCGCCTTTTTAAAATGTTTCTGCCGCCTTTTGTTTTCATGCGGGCGCGAAAACCGTGTTTGGATCGTCTTTTTCTTTTAGAAGGCTGATAGGTCCTTTTCATGGCTTATAAATCCGACTGATGATAATGGTTCGAGTTTTGATATTAATGTGCTGGGCGGGGATTATAACAAAAAGGCTCTCCGATCCAAAACAAATAATGATTCACGCATAATAACGATAGACATTTTCCTTTGTGCAAGTAGAATATCGGCCACCTGCAAAACAGCGTCAGATCGTATCCTTCTTTACCGCTTAAAAGTGGTATAGGCACAAGAGTCAACGATCTGTTAATAATATGTTAATAAGTTGCTAATTGTAATGAAAATAAAATTATCTTAACATATTATTATTAAATAAGATAATAATTAATGGCAAATAAATTGTTAACTGTTTGTATCCTGTGCATATTATAATGATTATGTTGATTAGCTGTGGATAATAAATTATGACTTCTCCCGCAGCAACGATAGACGTTTGGACAAAAATACAGACGATCCTCTCCAAAGAGCTTAGCGATCAATCTTTCAAAACGTGGTTTCAGCCCGTTCAATGCCTGGATGTACAGCCGCATGCCCTGATCCTGGGCGTTCCCGATCAGTATTTTGGAATGTGGCTAAAGGACCATTATGAAGGATTGATCACCAGTGCTGCAGAAGAAACCTTAGGAACTAAAAAAGAAATACATTATAAAATCATCGAAAGCAAGATACCGGATCATGCCAAGCAAGAATCTGTTTCAAACACTCCTCCCCAAAGATCGCCTATTTCCGAAGAGCTTGGGCTGAATAAAAGATATACCTTCGATGATTTCGTCATTGGCCCGGGAAATCGCTTTGCGCATGCTGCCGCACTTGCGATTTGTGAGGCGCCGGCGCGAAATTACAATCCCTTGTTTATCTACGGGCCCGTGGGGCTTGGAAAAACACACTTGATGCAGTCGATCGCGCATGAAACGCTGCGCCGGTATTCAAAGTCCCGAATCCTTTATATTTCGAGTGAAAAATTCACGAATCGTCTGATTACATCGATACAAACCCGCTCCACACAACAATTTAGGAACCAATTCAGGAATTTGGATTTACTGTTGATTGATGATATTCACTTCATAGCTGAAAAGGAAGCGACGCAGGAGGAGTTTTTCCACACTTTCAATGCGCTGTATGACAACCATAAGCAAATCGTCGTTTCAAGCGACCGGCCCCCGAAAGAAATCCCCGGGCTTGAGGAGCGACTGGTTTCGCGATTCGGTTGGGGCTTGGTAACAGACATCCAGCCTCCTGATTTTGAAACCCGCGTCGCTATTTTAAAGAAGAAAATGGAGAAGGAAACCGTGGTCGTGCCGGATGATGTTTCGTATTTTATCGCCAGTAAAATCAAATCGAATATTCGTGAACTGGAGGGGGCTTTGATCCGCGTTGTTGCGTATGGTGCGCTCACCAAAACTCCGATTAATCTCCGCCTCGCTGAGGACATTTTGAAAGACGCCTTCAGGGAGCAGGAGAAGAACTTATCTATTGAGAACATTCAGCGCGCGGTGGCCGACTACTTTAATTTAAAGGTGTCTGATTTAAGAATCAAAAAAAGAACTAAATCCATCGCCGGCCCCAGGCAGATTGCGATGTACTTGGTGCGCTCCCTAACAGACCATTCCTTTCCTGAAATTGGGGAGTACTTTGGGGGGCGGGATCACACAACCGTGCTGCACGCCTTTCAAAAAATAACGGATGATTTAAAGGTAAATACAGCTCTTCAAAAGCAGGTTCAGGATATTCAGGAGATACTCACAAAAGGGGTATAAATATCCCCAAATTATTCAGAGCATAACTTGTTTAAAATAAATGGGTTACGATTAATATCCACATACCAACAAACATTACTGCTATGATGACTATTTTGATAAAATATAACAGAGAAACTCAAAGGGGAACCTTATGGAAATCAAGATCTCAAAAAGCGCATTTGTGAAATCATTAAATATGGTCGGGGGTGTTGCATCCGCCAGAGCGTCGGCGCTGCCGATATTGGGAAATATCCTCATAGAAAGCAAATTAAAAGGTGAGATTCAGCTTGTGGGAACGGATCTTGAAGTGGGTATTTCCACAATTCTCCCAGCGGATGTCAAAACTGAGGGAAGTATCACGATTCCCTCTAAGAAACTTTATGACATTATCCGCGAACTTCCCGAAGACGAGATCGAGATTACAGTGGCGAAAAATAATGCCGTTAATATAAGGTCGGGAAAAGCCTTTTTTAAAATCATGGGGTTGGGAAAAGAAGACTATCCCAAATTCCCGGAATTCGACGAAAAAGAGGCGATAGAAATCAATCAAGCTGTGATGAAAGAGGGGCTCGCGCTCACATCGTTTGCGATTTCTAACGACGAAACGCGGTATGTGCTGAACGGGATTTTAGTTTCGATCAAAGGCAAACAAATTCATTTTGTAGCGACAGACGGCCGCCGCCTCGCGTTTGTGAATAAAGAATTGGAAAAAAATCAAAAACCCTACGAGATGATCATTCCGAACAAGGCGGTTCAAGAACTCCAAAAAATACTAACATGGGACGGGGTGGTGAAGGTGATCCCGGCGAATAATCAGGTTGTATTTCATTTTGGAGACACACTTCTCATTTCCCGCATGATTGAGGGAAAATTTCCAAATTACGAGCAAGTGATACCTAAAGATGAGAAAACATTGTCGCTCACGAACCGGGAAGAGTTGTTGAGCGCGGTAAGGCGCGCAAGCCTTTTAACGTCTAACGATTCTCCGGCGGTCAAACTGGATTTTATCAAAGGTAAAATGCTCATTTCGTCCCGCGCGCCGAATTTAGGGGAATCTAAAGAAGAATTGCCGGCGGAAACCAACGGCAAGGAACTGACAATCGGGTTCAACCCGAATTATTTGGCGGACGCACTGAAGCATTTAGACATTGAAACAGTCTCTCTCTCGCTGACGGATTCAGACAAGCCCGGGTTGTTAAAAGGGAAAGAGGGATATCTTTACGTCATTATGCCGATGCAGCTAAATTAACATCGAAGTGAAAGTGGAACCAGTCAAAGAAATTATTTCCAACGTCCTTGCGGAAATTCAGTCACCCGAAAAAAAGAGCCGCCAAAACCTGATGGAGCTTTGGCCCTCAATCGCGGGGCCAAAAATCGCCGCCCTGA
>JBFHCO010000017.1:0-21460 GCA_041585205.1 Candidatus Omnitrophota bacterium
GGCCGAAGAGGCCGATTTCGAAAGAGCGGATATTTGCGCTGTGCCGGCGGGAAGCGTGATCGGGGAGTCGCTCGCGGGATATGTGATCGCCGATGCCTTTCTTGAGAAGTTCGGCGGCGATTCATTGACCGAAATCAAACGCAACTACGAAGGGTATCTCAAGCAGATCCATGCCTAATGTTTATTTGGTGGGCATGATGGGATCCGGGAAAAGCGTCACCGGAAAAAAACTCGCCCAATTCCTCAACTGGGGTTTTATCGATCTGGATGACGTGATCGAAGACAGAAACCGGCGCACCATCACGGAAATCTTCGAAGGGGAAGGTGAAACCTTTTTTCGCGATCAGGAGTCGGATCTTCTCAAGGAAATATCCGCTCAGCAACCGCGCGTCATCGCGACCGGAGGCGGATCTGTTTTAAGACCCGCCAATGTCCGGCGCATGAAAGACACCGGCCGCATTGTTTATTTGGAGACATCGGTGGATGTGCTTTGGGAGCGCGTCAAGGACCGCGGCAATCGGCCGCTTTTGAAAGGGTTATCGCCTTTGGATAATTTGAAACAGATCTTTAATGTGCGGCGTCCGGTATATGAAAGCGTCTGTGATCTGCGCATTACAACCGACGGGCAAAGCGCTGAAGCCGTTGCCAAGGCAATTTTGGAAAAATTGGAGTCCGAGAAGTGAAAACCATTTTTGTCCGGAGTTCGCAGGGAAAATATGCCATTCATATCGGGGACCGTTTGCTTGGCAAAGCGGGTCAAATCCTTACGGCGGTCTTGCAAAACAGCCGGCAGAAAAAATCTTTGCCGCCGAAAATCATGATTCTTTCCCAGCGCAATATCCTAACACGATACGGCCGTGAGGTTTCCCGGGCGCTTCGCAAAAAAGGCATGCAGGTGTTTTCGCATATGCTGCCCGAAGGCGAAAAGGCGAAATCTGAGCGTGAACTGTCAAAGATTTACCGGGTTTTGCTGCGGCATCATTTTGAGCGCCAGGACGTGGTATTGGCGCTTGGCGGCGGGGTGGTCGGGGATGTGGCCGGATATGCCGCCTCCACCTACCTTCGAGGGGTTCCTTTTATCAATATAGGCACCACGCTACTGGCCCAGGTGGATAGCTCCATAGGGGGAAAAACAGGCATTAATCTCAAGGAAGGCAAGAACCTCGTAGGGGCCTTTTACCCGCCCAAGGCGGTCTTATCCGATACGGCTGTTCTCAAAACCCTGCCAAGCAGGGAATATCGCGCCTCCTTGGCAGAAGTCGTAAAGTATGGTATGATACGCGATCCTCAGCTGTTTCAGCTTCTTGAAAGCCGATCGCAGCAGATCCTCGCTAAAGAGAGAAAGATTCTCAACCGAGTCGTTACGGCATGTGCCCGTATCAAGGCTCAAGTCGTCTCGCGTGATGAAAAAGAAACCCGCGGCGAGCGCATGATTTTAAATTACGGCCATACCTTTGGCCACGCGTTTGAACAAGCCGTCGGGTATCAAGGTATTTTGCACGGGGAAGCAGTGTCGGCCGGCATGATCTGCGCCGCACGTTTAGCATGTTTGCTCGGTTTATTTTCCGAAGCGGGTTTTATTCGTCAGCGGGAATTGTTGCGTCGTTTGGGATTGCCGATATCCATCAAGCCCCATCGGTTGAAGGTGGAAGCATTGTGTCGGGCGATGCTGCATGATAAGAAGCGGAAGGGCGGGAAATTGCGATTTGTTCTGCCGGATCGTATCGGTCATGTCGTCATTCGTGACGATGTTCCCATGCGTCTTGTCAGACAAGTTCTGGTAGAAGCCGGAGGCAGGGTATAACATGAAAAAAGACATTCTATTATTTGTGATCGGTGTGGCGATCGGCTACTGCCTCGTGCAGGGCGCATCCTATCTTCATCACAATTTTCTCTGGGCCTTTTTTTATCATTAATCCGTAACCTGGCATGCGAAAAGGGGACGTCGGATGCCCCATTGGGAAGACCCACAACTTAAAGCACTTCTTGCCTTAAACCGTGTGACCCCGGGATCTGTGGCGGTACGCCGGCTTTTAGAAGATAGAACCCCGCCCTCTGAAATTTTAGAACAAATCCAATCAGGCCGTTTAATTCGTAATTCCGAAAAAACCGAAATCACTCTCCGTCAGTTTGATGCCGCCCGCGAAATAGAACTGTGCCATGATTTAAACGTTCGCTGCATTTCTATTTTAGATTCGGATTACCCCTCTTTATTAAAACACATACCCGATGCACCTCTGCTGCTTTATGTCCGCGGCTCCTTTGATCCGACCGATCATGCGGCGCTTGCCATTGTGGGTTCGCGTCATCCGAGTTTTTATGGACTTCATCAGGCAAAAAAATTCGCCAAGGATTTGGCGCAGCAGGGGTGGACGATTGTTTCCGGTCTGGCGCGGGGCATTGATGAAGCGGCCCATCAGGCAGCGCTCGATGTCGCTTACGGGCGGAGCCTCGCCGTTTTGGGCTGCGGCGTGGACCGTGTTTATCCGAAAGAAAATGAAAAACTTTTCTTCGCACTCACTGAACGCGGAGCGGTTCTGAGTGAATTTCCATTGGGAACAGCTCCGCTGGCTCAAAATTTTCCGCGCAGAAATCGCATTATATCGGGCTTGTCTTTGGGCGTGCTTGTGGTCGAGGCCCATGCCCGCAGCGGTTCATTGATTACGGCGCATGAGGCCATTGATCAGGGGCGTGAGGTATTCGCCTTACCGGGACCTGTCGATCAACTGACATCACGCGGAACGCACCGCTTAATTAAAGAGGGTGCAGCCTTGGTGGAAACGGCCTCAGACATGATCGAAGCTTTAGCCTATCAAATACAACCCGCGCTCACGGTGCTTACGAGGGGTATGGTAGATCAAGATTTTAAAGAAAAACCGATCGTTCCTATTCCGGCCGAAGAAACAACCGAGGGATCTGATCAAGCATGGCTTGAGAAGCTCTTGTCAGGAAATCCGTTATCCATTCAGGAAATCGCGACGCAATCCGAGATGCAACCGGCCCGCTTAGCGTCCTTGATAACCTCGCTTGAAATCCATCGCCGGATTCAAAAGAGACCGGACGGACGTTTCGCTAAATTTTCTTGCAATCCGGGACGATGAATGTGTTATAGTATAAACAGATCTCTTTCAATCATATTAAGTTACGAAAGGAGTTAGTTATGGCTGATGTATCGTCGGGAGTTGTCGGTGGGATCAGTGAACCGACAGTGGCTCCAAAAGGGCGTCGCTTCGCAGCTGGCGTCGTTGACTTGATCGTAATTCCGATCATTTTGGGATTGATCATCGGTTTGATGTTGCTCGCAGTCCCTGAAGGAGTTCGGAGCGTCATTTTAGTTTTAGTGAATATTGCTTGGTTGATTTTCCGTGATGCGGTTTATTCACCCGGGCGTAGCATGGTGGGAACGAAGCTTGTCAGCCTCAGGGGCGAGAAGGTCTCGATCGGACAGGCCTTTATCCGTAATATCCTTCTGATCATTCCTTTTGTTCTTGTCGTAGGCTATATTGTCGAAATTATCGCGTTGCTCGCCAAGGGCGAACGGATCGCAGACGGTTGGGCAAAGACACGCGTCGTCTCTGCTTGAAAATCAGTTTCGTTGTAACTCTAACCCCCTTCCCTAGTTAGGGAAGGGGGTTTTTGTTTTTTTTGCGTCATATGGGAATTGGTGTTATTTTTAAAGGGTGAAGGAGGCGATTTCGGATGGCCTCTAAAAAGCGCAGACAAAGCAAAAAAATAAGAAAAAAAGCCGATCATGGCGAACACGAAGCTCTGACCCTTTGGGACGAGCTGAGCGCACTGAAACGGGACAATGAAAAGCTGACCAAAACTTTCGAGGACCTTCAAGCGCGGCTTGAGGACACGGAAATTCATGTCAACCTATTAACCCGTTTGTTGACGACCCTTTGCGTTGAAAAGCTGGGCATGCGTGTGGGTGTTTTAAAACGGCTGCTTAAGCGCATCGAAAAGGAAGCGATCCGGGATTCCCAAATTTTACATCTGGAATCGCTTTACAACCTGCCGCATCATCCCGAGAAGAAAACCTCACCGACCAAGCGACCCAAAAAGGGTGATCCTTGGGAAGAGATATCATAACTTATTATTGGTTAATAGGTTATGCTGTAGGGTCGAACGTCCGATAAACTTATCGTTTACAACCTCTCATTTTTGACTACAATATCCGCTTAAACTTTTTATGGAAAATATGATACACGTTCATATTAATGGTAAGCCGCAGACGCTGGAGGGCGCGGGGACGCTTGATCAGCTTTTAGTCTCACTGCAGGTCAATCCGTTGACCGTGGTGGTTGAGCATAACGAGCGAGTCATCAAGCGTAAGGAGCTTGCGGGGGTCGCTGTTCAAGAAGGTGATAAAATCGAAATTATTCATTTTATCGGTGGCGGAGCCGGTTCCAAAAAAGGCAAATCTTCCAAGGGCCAGTCTAAATCCTCAAAAAAAGCCAAAAATTTAGTCATCGTAGAATCTCCCGCCAAAGCCAAGACAATCAATAAGTTCCTCGGATCCGAATATCATGTCGAAGCTTCCATGGGGCATGTGCGGGACCTTCCTAAAAGCAAAATGGGAGTGGATGTTGAAAATAATTTTAAACCCGATTACATCGTCATCTCCAAGGCGCGCAAAACCGTATCCAATTTGAAAAAACTGGCTAAAGGCAAAGAAGATATTTATTTGGCTCCGGACCCGGACCGGGAAGGGGAAGCCATCAGTTGGCATCTCGAACATATTTTTAAAGAAGTGGATCAGGGTTCTGCGATTCACCGGGTGGTGTTCAATGAAATAACGAAGGATGCGGTATTGGAGGCATTTCAGCACCCGCGCAAAATTGAAAAGCGGCTTGTCGATGCGCAGCAGGCCCGCCGCATTTTGGACCGAATCGTCGGGTATGAACTCAGCCCGCTTCTCTGGCGTAAAGTGGGGCGCGGATTGAGTGCGGGACGTGTGCAATCCGTCGCGCTGCGCTTAATCGTCGAACGCGAACGAGAGATCAAGAAATTTGTTCCTCAGGAATATTGGTCCATTGAAGCCAAACTCTCGTCCGAGAAAAAGGAAAGCGCAGACAAGATCTTTCTTTCCAAGCTTGAAAAAATAAATAAGGAAAAAGCGGAACTCAAGGACCGCGACGGAACGGAAGCAATCCGGCAGGAAATCTTGAAACTGCCTTTCAAGGTTCATTCAATCAGCAAGCATGAGCGCAGACGCCGACCGCATGCTCCTTACACCACGAGCAAGCTTCAGCAGGAAGCTTATACGCGTTTGGGATTTCCTGCGGCAAAGACGATGCGCATCGCGCAGCGGCTTTATGAAGGCGTTGAACTGGGTGACCAAGGCAGCGTGGGTTTGATTACTTACATGCGTACCGACTCGGTGAATATCGCAAAGACCGCGCAAGATGAGGTGATTCGGTATATTCGCGAAAAATTCGGTGATAAATATCTCCCGAGAGAACCCATCGTTTACAAATCCAGAAAAGGGGCGCAGGAAGCGCACGAGGCAATCCGACCGACTTCCGCTTATCGGGAACCGAAATCGGTTGAGGGTTATCTCGAGCGGGACGATTTCCGCCTTTATGATTTGATCTGGCGTAAATTCGTGGCGTGTCAAATGACTCCGGCTGTCGATGAGCAAATCGCCGTCTCCATTCTTGCGGGAGAAAAATACGGGTTCAAATCCACCGGCCGGAGGAATTTATTTCCCGGTTTCGGGATTCTCTATCAAGATCAGGAAAAAACGGCTGCCAAGATTTCGGGTGAAAAGAAAGAAGGCGGTGAATCGGAGTTGGAGATTTCTCAGGAGCTCCCGGCGCTCACGGAAGGTGAAATTCTCAAACTGCATGAATTGATGGGATATCAACATTTCACGAAACCTCCGGCCCGCTATAACGACGCCAGTTTGGTTAAAACGCTTGAGCTCAAAGGCATCGGCCGGCCCAGCACGTATGCGCCGACCATTTACACGTTGGTGGTGCGGGAATATGTCAACCGGCAGGGCGGGGCGTTGATTCCGACTGAGCTTGGGGAGATCGTCGTCGACTTGCTCGTGCAGCATTTTCCCAAAATCATGGATGTGGAGTTTACGGCCGGCATGGAAGATGAATTGGACAAAATTGAGCAGGGCGACATGGATTGGATCAAAGTTTTGAAGGATTTCTACGGACCGTTTGAAAGCTTGCTTCAAATGGCCCGCGTAGAAATGAAAAATGTACGCCGCGAAGTCGTTCCCACAGAGCATATTTGTGACGTTTGCGGAAAGAACATGGTGATTAAATGGGGCCGTTTCGGGAAATTTTTGGCGTGTCCGGGATTTCCGGATTGTAAATATACGCGATCTATCCCGACCGGTTTTCGTTGTCCCCAACCGGATTGCGGGGGAGATCTAGTGAAACGGACCTCTAAAAAAAGGCGCACATTTTACGGATGTTCTAAATATCCAAACTGCACTTATATCACCAATAAATTGCCGCGTCAGGAGGAAACTGTCGGTGAAGATGAACAAATCTCTGAGATAGACCGGGAGACACTGGGTCCTTAAAGAGCATTTGATTCTTGCTGATGGATTTTCGCATACCGCTGTGACACGTCTGAATATCCGGACGATTCCGTCACAATTCTTTTAGCCGAGGAACACAAACATGGAAAAGCAAATTCAGGATTTCTTGAATTTTTTGAGTACGGAGAAAAACGCGTCATTCCATACCGTGAAAAATTATCGAGTGGACTTACGCGAGTTCTTGAAATTTCTTGGCAAAAAAGAACTCAGTGATGTCACTTATTTGGACATTCGGTCCTTTTTGGCATTTCTGAAACAACGCTCCTATTCCAAAAGCTCCGTGGCTAGAAAATTGGCCTGCCTCAGATCTTTTTTTAAGCATCTTGCGCGCGAAAACGTTTTAAATTCCAACCCTGCCGCCGGGATTGCGACGCCGAAGAGGGAAAAAAAGCTCCCCATTTTTCTCGATCAAGAAGAAATCACCCGCCTTTTGGAGGCGCCGAAGAAAAATACATGGGAAGAAATGAGGGACAAAGCCATTTTGGAAATGCTCTACAGTTCGGGGTTGCGCGTCAGCGAACTGGTCGGATTAAATCATGAAGATGTGGATTTTTTCAGCGGTTTGCTGCGGGTGCGCGGGAAAGGAAAAAAGGAACGCATCGTTCCGGTGGGGCAAATGGCCTTAAATGCCATTCAGGGTTATTCGCAACATCAATCTCCGAAATCCGATTCCGGACAAGGATTGAAGCGGGCGCTTTATATCAACCGTTCCGGTGGACGGTTAACGGACCGGAGTATCCGGCGCATGATACTTAAATATGCCAAGCGGGCTGCCCTGACCAAGGAAGTGTCACCCCATACACTTCGACATTCATTTGCGACGCATATGCTGGATCGGGGCGCGGACTTGCGCAGCGTGCAGGAGTTATTGGGTCATGAGAATCTCTCTACCACGCAAATTTACACGCATGTGACGACAAAACGGTTGAAAGAAGCCTATGACGCGGCGCATCCGCGGGCCTAAGGATGGTCACTCAGCATGTCTTTTTTGTATAACTTGTCCTTTTTAGTTTTTGGTATTTTTTACCTGCCGATTTTTCTGATCAAATTAAGGCAGGCCGAAAGTCCTGCGCGTTTAATGCGCGAAAGACTGGGTTTACTGCCCGTTTCTTTGAAAGAAAAATTCCTGGGAAAAAAAATTATTTGGATTCATGCCGTCAGCGTCGGGGAGGTCATGGCCGTAAGGCATTTAATCGCATGCTGGACGAAGGGGGACCCTTCTTATCATTTTGTGCTGACCACCGTGACTCCGACGGGTCAAAAAGTGGCCAGGCAATTGGAATCAGAAAATGAAAGACTGTCGGTTTGTTATTTCCCATTCGACTGGACGGGGCCTGTGCGCCGTTTTTTTGAAGCGCTGGGTCCGGAATGCCTGCTCCTGGCGGAAACAGAAATTTGGCCGAATCTCTTGACGGAGGCCAGCCGGGCACGCGTCCCGGTCGGTATCATCAACGGTCGTTTATCCGCCCGCTCCGCAAAAAATTATCTGCGATTCCGGCGCTTTTTCAGTCCCCTGTTTCAACGTTTGAGTTTTGCGTTGACCCAGACGCAGGACGACGCGGCGCGGTTTGAAGCCGTCGGCCTCAACCCGTCGAAGATTCACGTTGTCGGTAACATGAAATTTGATGCGGCTCCGCCCGGGAATCCCGAGATAACCGACGGCGCGGTGATGAAACAGCATTGGGGATTTGATCGCGATGATCAAATTCTCATCGCCGGAAGCACGCATCCGGGCGAAGAGCAAATGATTGCGCGTGTTTTTATGAAATTGCGCGCTCAAATCGCTGCGCTCCGTTTGGTTTTGGTTCCGAGGCACATTGAGCGGGCAAAAACCGTAAAGGAGCAATTTGAGAAAAAAGGCATATGCGTGAGACTGGCCTCGGAGCGGTTAAGCGGCTCCCGCGCTTCAATTCTTATTTTGGATCAACTCGGTGTTTTAAGACATCTGTACGCGATGGCGGATGCGGTTATCATGGGAGGGAGCTTTGTCAAGCGCGGAGGTCAGAATCCGATTGAACCCGCCTATCATCAAAAGGCAATTTTGCACGGACCTCACGTATTTAATTTTTATCATGTCTACCGAATATTGAACCAAGAGGGCGGAGCCTTAGCTGTGCGCGATGAAGCTCAGTTGGAATTTGCTCTGAAGCGATTGTTGACCGATGAATCAGAAAGGCGTCAGATCGGCCGGAATGCATATGTAACCGTGCGCAAACTGCGCGGAGCGACTGAGAGGCATCTTGAATGGCTTTTCAAATTTTTGGGGCGAACCCGCGAATCAGAAAGGATTTCACATGTTGAAAGCAACGCGTAATTATTTTCGCCTTCTTGCTGAAGATAAACAGCAGGATATGTTTTCTAAGGCTTTGTATCCTGTCCTGGAATTAGGCGGTTGGTTTTACGGCAAAGGCGTTGAAACCATGCGTTTTTGTTATGAAAAAGGAATGTTGCGCAGGAAAAGACTGCCTTTTCCGGTGGTGAGCGTGGGTAACCTGACATGGGGAGGAACGGGTAAAACGCCGCTGGTGGAGTATTTAGCCCGAAAGATCAGTGAGCGCCACCGTTCACCGCTTGTGCTGACCCGCGGATACAGTCATGACGAAGTAGAGCAAATTAAACATCATCTTCCGCGCGTGACGGTGGGCGTTGGAAAAGACAGGTGGCGCATCGCGAACAATATGAAACAGCAGCACCGCATTGACGTTGCGATCCTGGATGACGGATTTCAACATTGGCCGATCGAGCGCGACGTCGAAATCGTCGTCATTAATGCGCTGAACCCGTTCGGGAATGAAAAGTTGATTCCCCGCGGCATTTTGCGGGAACCCGTCTCGATTCTTAAAAAAGCGGCGATCGTTGTTCTTTCGCATGTTAATTTGGCCGATCCAAAGCGGGTAGAAGAATTAAAAAAGAAAATCAGTCAAGCAGCTCCGCAAGCCCTTTTCGCGGAATCTTATCTTGAGCCTCTGTTTTTCTACCGCGCAAGAAAAAGGGTGCGTGTGCCCCTTCAGAGATTGAAAGATAAACGCGTCACCACTTTTTCCGGAATCGGAACACCGCGTTCTTTTCAGATTTTGCTGTCAAAATGCCTGATGAAACCGGTCCGTAATTTCGAATTCGAAGATCACCACCAATATACGGAGGGGGACTTTCAAGAAATTCGACGCGTCAGCGATCTTGCCGGGGTCGATGAAATCGTGACCACGGAAAAAGATTTTTACAGATCGCAGGATTTAATTTCCAAGACTTTGAATCCGCTTGTTCTTGCGACGCGTCTGCGGATAGCCTCGGGCGAAGACATTTTGACCGATCGTTTATTCCGGCTTCTCGGAGTGACAAAGTGAAAAAATGGGTTGTAGATTATTGCTTTTATATCGGCATGCGCTGTCTGATCGCGGTTCTCTCGCGGCTCCCGCATCGTCTGGCGCTTGCGATCGGCGGTTTATCGGGCGTGATTGTTTTCTATGTCACGCGCCGGCGCCGCAACGCCTACGCTGATTTGAAAGCTGCCTTCGGATCAGAATTCAACGCCAAGGAAAGATGGAAGATTGTCCGGGATCATTTTTCGCACTTGGGGAAAAACGCGGTGGAAATTTTGCGATTCCCCCAACTGGACAAGGCTTTTATCGAAAAAAATATCTTCATCGATCATCCGGAACGTTTCTTTAATCTTGTCCAGGAGAATCAGGGAATCGTGTTATTAACGGCTCATTTCGGAAACTGGGAATTGCTGCAGATTGTTTCGGGCATTCTGGAGAAACCGATTCATGTTTTGGCCAGAAAGCAAAAGTATCCAAAACTGGATCAATTGCTCAATCGTTTGAGAGAAAGCCACGGCTCAATCGCCGTACGGCGCGGCATGCGTGTTCGCGATTTGATTCGCGCTCTCGAACGCAAGGACTTAATCGGTGTTTTGGGAGATCAAGATGCGGGCAAGCGCGACGGCTTGATCCTCTCCGTTTTGGGGCGGAAGACCACAATTCCGACGGGATCTTTCGAATTGGCGGAGCGGACCGGCGCTCCGATTTTGCCTTGCTTCATCGCGCGTCAAAAAGGCGCCAAGCATCGGATTTACGTAGGCGAACCCATCCGATTCGCAAAGTCAAAATCAAAAAATCTTCGGGATTTTACACCGTACGTTCAATCCTACATCCGTCACCTGGAACAGTTTGTGCGGGAGTATCCGAGTCAATGGCTTTGGGCCGTCAAGCGCTGGAAATATACGTGGACAAAGCGTCTTTTAATTTTATCGGACGGCAAACCGGGGCATGTCAAACAATCGGAAGCGTTAGCGTCCTACTTGCAGTCCATTCAAACTCAGTATGACCGCCCCGGGATGGAATACCGTACCGAACGAGTGGAAGTCGAATTCCGTTCGCCTTGGAGTAAAAAGGTGTTTCCATGGTTTGCTTTTTTCTTCATCCCTTTCGCTCAGGGCAGGCTGGGTTGGCTGCGCTTCTTTTTTAAAACGCATACATTTCAGACCATCATCAATGCGAGTGCGGATTTTGTTATTTCGGCCGGATCCAGTTTAATTCCATTGAATTTATGTTTGGCCCGGGAATCGCACGGCAAAAGCCTTGTATTGATGAAACCAAGTTTTCCGTTTAATTTCTTTAGGTACGATTTAGCCGTGATACCTCATCACGATCAAGGGAAAATGCCCAAAGAAACATTCCGCACGTATGTCGCTCCCAGCCGCTTTGATCCGGAAGAACAGCGGCTTGCGGTTGCGCGGCTGCGCATGGAATTAAGAGCTCCGGATCGGGTGGGGGTCAGTTTATTTTTAGGAGGATCGACCAAACAATACCGGATGGATTTAGCGGATGTCGAGAAGGTCATTGCGACTCTGGAGCGCGTCGCGCGCGATCAGGGAGATTATTTGATCACCACATCACGCAGAACTCCGGACGCCATTTGCCGATTTTTGAAACAAAAACAGCAGATGATGACCGGCTGTCAACAGCTTGTGATCGCATCCGAAGACAACCGTTCCGATATCGTGCCCGGCATGATGGCCGTCGCGGAAACATTAATCGTTAGTTCAGACAGCGTTTCGATGATTTCCGAAGCCGTCAGCAGCGGGAAGCGGGTGATCGTCCTGAAATTAGGGTCCCCGGGACCGTCCGATAAGCACGATAAATTCCAAGCTGCGCTGGCTGATCAATCCGCTATTTTGATCGCTGACGTCCATAATCTGGAAGAAACGATGCAAAGGGTCCGCACGCAGACATGTCCGGAAAGCGTGATTGAGGAAGAAAAAGAAGCTTTGTGCAGGAGGTTGCAGGAAATCTTATGAAAGTCCTCCAAATTTTGCCCTCCTTGGAAGTGGGTGGAGTCGAGCGAGGCGTCATTGATCTTGTCCGCGCGATGAGACATCGCGGTCTTCATAGCGTTGTCGTGTCATCGGGGGGGTCGTTGGTCGGGGATCTTCAAAAAATCGGAATTCCGCACTACACCTTGCCCGTGCACCGTAAGTCTGTGCTTTCTCTCATGCAGATCCCGAAGCTGATTGAGATCATACAGCGCGAACGGGTTGATTTGGTGCATGCACGCAGCCGAGTACCCGCATGGCTTGCCTGGTTTGCGACTCGATGCACGGGCACGCCCTTTGTGACAACGTGTCACGGTTATTATTCCAACCACTTGCTCAGTCGCATTATGGGGTGGGGTAAGCGCGTCATCGTCATTTCGCGGATCGTAGGGCGCCACATGATTGACGATTTCGGAGTTGCTCCTGATCGTATCCGGTTGATTCATCGCGGGATCGATTTGGCGCAGTTTCCCTTCCTTGCTCCGGAGAATAAAAAAAGGGCATCTCTCCCCGTCATTATTAATGTCGGACGATTCTCGCCGATTAAAGGTCAGGTTGAATTTTTAAAAGCGATTCATCAATTGAGGAGAAGGATTCCGCGTCTTGAAGTGTGGCTTGTGGGTTCGGAAGGAAAAGGGAAGACGAAATATACAAAACAAATTCAAGAAACACTCCGGCAATTCGGATTGGAATCCTGCGTGAAATTATTGGGAACGCGCCGCGATATTCCCGAACTGATCGCGAAGGCCGACTTACTGGTTCTTTCAACGCTTGTGCCCGAAGCATTCGGACGCGTTATCGTCGAAGCGGGTGCAGTGGGTACCCCCGTCGTGGCGACGCGTTCCGGCGGTGTGCTGGATATCATTGATCACAATGAGAACGGGCTTTTAGTCGCACCGGGAGATGTGCATGGTATGGCGGACGCCATGCAGCGTCTTTTAACTGAGCCGGAGACGGTCGGACGGTTTGTCCGGAGTTTAAGACAAAAAGCGGAAACGCATTTTGCGCTGGATAAAATGGTTCGCGAGACCATCGAGGTATATGAGGAGGCGCAGCGCAAAAAAAAGATTTTGATCGTTAAATTGGGTGCTATGGGGGATTTGATTTTGGGAACCCCCAGTTTAAGAATGATCCGCCAAAAATTTCCGGAGGCGCATCTCGCGCTCATGGTGGATAAAAACCTGGCTCCGATCGTGTCTCCCTCGCCGTATTTGGACGAAATCATTCCGGTCGATCGCGCCCGGTTTTCTCACTTTAAATATTTACGCAAAGTCGCTTCCATCTTGCGCAAGGAAAAATTTGATATATCAGTGGACTTGCAAAACACGAAATGGACTCATCTCTTGGCTTTTTTAGCGGGTATTCCGGAGCGATTCGGCTTTCGACGGGGAAAATTCGGATTCTTGGTCAACCGTCATGACCGGAGTTACGACATCATTGATGCGCCCGTTCGACATCAATTCAGGATTTTATCCAAGCTCGGTATTAAGGAATTGGATGAGGAGCTTGAATTATGGCCGGATCCTGCGGCCGAAAACCGCGTTGATGCAATGTTAAAAAAGGAAGAAGGTCAGCCTGATTCAAAGTTAATCGGTCTCGCGATCGGGTCGAGTCTTCAGTGGCCAACCAAGCGCTGGCCGGTCGAATCCTTCAAAGAGTTGGCGCTTAAATTGACGCAACGTTACCGTTGCCGGATTGTGCTTGTTGGTTCGAATGATGACGCAGACACGGCGGGGCAATTTATGCAGGAATCATTTCCCGGATATTTGAATTTTGTTGGAAAAACGAATCATCAAGATCTTGTGTCCTTGGTTAAACGACTCGACATTCTTATTACGGGGGATACGGCTCCGCTTCACGTGGCTGCGGCGGTTAAAACCAAGGCGATAGCTTTATTCGGACCGACCGATCCGCGTCGTCACATGCCGCCCGGACACGGGCTGTCCGTTTTGAGTAAACACTTGCCCTGTCAGCCGTGTTATGAGGGAATATGCCGTCAGGAAGAGCAACTGGCTTGCCTAAAACGCATTTCCGTGGAGGAGGTTTTAGAGACGGTTCGTAAACAACTCGAAACATGAAAATCCTTATTTTTACAAAAAATTGGTTAGGAGATCTTCTCTTTCAATTTCCGGCGATAGAGGCACTACGAAGCGCTTATCCGAACGCGGAAATCGTGTGCGTGGCGCCGGCCCGATGCCGGGAAATGCTGGAAGCCTATCCCGCTGCGGATCGTGTTTTCGTTTTTGATGAAAAGCGCGAGCATCGACATTGGTTTGCACGGCTCAAATTTGTATGGCGGCTGCGCGCGGAAAAATGGGATATGGCCTTTCTTTTTCACCGGTCCCGAACACGCGCTTTCCTGGTGTGGCTGTCGGGCGCCCGGCAGCGAATCGGTTATGGGAAAAAAAGGAGATGGTTTTTAAACCGCGCGATACAAGAGCCGGCGCATGTCATGCATCAAGTGGATTATTTTTTAAATCTTCTTAAAGAATCCGGTATTGCCTATGCCGGAACTCCGGCTTACCGTTTTTGTTATTCCCAGTCAGCGCTGGATTCTGTTCAAGATTTGTTACTGCGCCATGAATTGCTTCCCAAAACATTCGTTTGTTTTCATCTGGGAGCAAATTGGGAACCGAAGCGCTGGCCGCCGTCGCATTTTGCAAAGCTGGCCGACTTGGTACACGATGCCTGGCAGCTGCCCGTGGTGGTCACAGGCGCGACGCGTGATTTGCCGTTGATTCATCAAATGATCCAAGAAACGCGGAGTGCGCGTGTCGTATCCTTAGTCGCTCAAACCAACCTGGAAGAACTGGGAGCGCTTTACGCGCAAGCCACGTTCGTTGTTTCGGGTGATTCCGGACCGATGCATATCGCGTCGGGCGTCGGAACGCCGATTGTGGCTTTATTTGGGCCCACAGATCCCCATTTAACGGGTCCACGCGGCATGGGCGATGCATTAATCATGCAGCACATTCCTGCGGGTTATCAAGTTCCGTGGTACGGAAAGGAGTTACCCAAAGAAGGATGGCTATCTCAGATCCAGCCGCACGAAGTTATCCGAAGTATCGCTAAAAAAGGTTGGATCCATGATTCGGCAATGGAAAAGCCTTCCGCGGGATTCGCCGGCAAAAAATCAAGGAGCCGCAACGGCCGACTCAAAAAAAACGTGCAAAATGTTTTATTGGTGACTTTAAGCAATATCGGGGATGTCATTTTGACGACGCCCGTGATTATGGCGCTTGTGACTCAGTTTCCGCAAATACGCATCACCATTGTGGCCGGTCCGCGCGCCAAAGGGGTCTTGGAGGGAAGTCGGTATATTGACCGGCTGATTATTTACGATAAACACGCCTCATGGCGCAAACGGTTTGCTTTTTTGCGGGAATTGCGCAGAGAATCTTACGATTGGGTTCTGGATTTGCGTAATAGCGCGATTCCTTTTTTGGTGAAATCCGGCAAGCGAAGCAAGGTGTTCAGGCGTTTTAAAAACACCGCCATGCGCGACCGGCACTTAGAGGTCTTGCAAAATATGGGCGGGGAGATTTCAAACAGTTTCCCTGTTTTTGATTTTTTTCATAACTCAGATCTCTTACGGTCGCTTGAAAAGCTGAAAGCGAAGGGAGTACCGGACACGGAAGGTTGGATTTTAGTGGCGCCCGCCGCCGCGAGCGAATTAAAAACATGGCGGCTTGAAGGATTCCGCAGTGTCATCGAAAAAATCCTAGAGGAACGCAAAGAGTCCATCCTTCTGCTTGGTGATCAACGCGAACGCGCCTTGGCGCAACCCTTGGTGGAAGTTTGTCCCGAGCGCATCTTCAATCTGGCCGGCGAGACGGATTTGAAAGAACTTGCCGCGATTGTTTCGCGCGGAGCCTTGCTGCTGACTAACGACAGTGCCGTGATGCATCTTGGTTTTGAGCTGAATCGGCCCGTCGTGGCGATCTTTGGACCTACGAACCACGAAAAATACGGCAGGGAAGGAGCATTCATCCGCATTGTCAGAGAGCCGGTCTTTTGCGCGCCTTGCGAGCGGCCGACATGTCGATTTGAGCGCCAGGCTTGTTTCGAGGATTTATCCGCGGAAAAAGTTTGGGAGGCTTGCGAGGAGCTTTTTTACCAAATGGCCAGGACATCCCCGCAGCCAAGCGCTCACGCTTGAATGGTGATATCAAAAATGAGGACAGAGAGAATACAGCGAATCTTAGTGACGCGGACGGATCGAATCGGCGATCTTGTTTTATCAACGCCTGTTTTTGAGGCGTTAAGGAAGCGATTTCCCAAGGCATGGATGGCGTGTCTGACCTTTTGTGAAAACAGAGAAATTGTGGAAGGGAATCCTTACCTTGACGAAGTGATTTTGTATGACAAGCACGGTTCCGAAAAGGGAATCATGGGAAATTTACTGTTCGCAAGGCGGTTGGCGGCCAAAAGATTTGATATCGTCATTCATCTGCACGCGACCAACCGTATGCATCTTGTCAGTTGGCTGGCCGGTATTAAAATCCGAATCGGTTATAACCGTAAATGCGGCTGGTCCTTAACCCATCGCTTACCGGATCGCAAGAAAGAAGGCCTCAAGCATGAGGCGGAGTATAACTTTGACCTTCTTTCTTTTATCGACATCAAGTTCGACCGGACGCTCAAAGCGTATTTTCCAATTCGGGATTCGGCGGCGCGCTCCTTGAGAATGCTTTTAAAGCATTACAACATTTCGGAGTCTTTACCGCGTGTGATCATCAATCCGTCCGCCAGTTGCCCCTCGAAACGATGGCCCGCCGAAAGGTTCGGGCATTTGATCAACAAAATGGCTGAAAAATACGACACTGTTTTTTTAGCGATCGGCGCGTCATCGGACCGCCCGTTTGTCGCACGCCTGCGAGAACACGCCGATGTCCCCATTTATGATTTTAGCGGAAGACTATCCTTAAGCATGCTCGCAGTGCTGTTGAAAGAAAGCGCGCTTTTAATTTCCAATGATTCCGGGCCGGTGCATATCGCGAATGCCGTCGGGACTCCCGCCGTATCTATTTTTGGGAGAAATCAACCCGGTTTGTCGCCGACGCGGTGGCGGCCCCTCGATCCTGATTCCCGCGTGGCCTGGAAGGATGTCGGCTGCACGGAATGTTTGGCGCACCGCTGTGAGATCAATTTTTTATGCCTGGATGCCGTTTCAAGCCGGGATGTATTTCAGGAAGTGGACCGCTTCAGCGAACGTTTAGTCAAGGCGGTTCCAGTCGCATGAGAACGTTGCGCCGCGTGTTAATCGTCCAACCCTACGGGATCGGCGATCTCCTTTTTGTTACGCCGGTTCTGCGTGCGCTTCGAACGATTCCCACCGTCGAAAAAGTGGATTTACTGCTCGGTTCCCGGACCGAAGAAATCGTGCGCAGGAATCCACATGTCGATGAGATTATCAGCATCGATAAAGACCTCTTTCATCAAAGAAATTTTCTTCAAAATTTAAAAGAGATGACGGTTCTTGGAAGGAAATTGCGGAGTAAGAAATACGATTTGCTGTTGGATTATTCCCTGCGCGGTGAATACGCTTTTTTCAGCCAATTTTTTTTGAACATACCGCGGCGCGCCGGATTCGCTTATAAACGGAGAGCTTTTTTTCATAATATTCGTTTGCCGCTCCAAGAGGGGTACCGCGACCGGCACGTTACGGATTATGTCTGCGACTTGGCAGAGCTCGCCGGCGTCCGCGTGGATACACGCTTCCTTGAATTTTATACGGATGAATGCGATCTTGTTCCGAGAATCAATCCCGAAGATCAGAATGCGATTGATTTTTCCAAACGGTATATCGTGGTCAGCCCGGGAGGCGGGGAGTCGTGGGGGAAAGATGCCCATTTCAAACGTTGGCCCGTTCGCTATTTCGCGGAATTGATCAACCGTTTAAAAGACCGGTTTGATTTTGAATCGGTGGTTATTTTGGGCAGTGTCCGTGAGTATGATTTAGCTGAAACATTGTCATCCCAATTAAAGGTTGCGAATTGGAACTCGGCGGGGAAATTGAATATTTCTCAGGTTGCAGCCGTCATCGAAAAAGCCGTCCTGTTCTTGGGAAATGACGGCGGGTTGGTGCATTTAGCGCAAGCGTTGAAGGTGCCGCTTGTGGCGCTTTATGGCCCTGTTGATCCCGCGGTGTACGGGCCTTATCCGACTACGAAACATGCGATTGCCATTTACAAGCATGACTTGCATTGCCGCCCTTGCTATCAAAAATTTCGCTATCGCAGCGATTGTCTCGGGCGGGAATGTCTGCAGGATCTCACACCGCAAGAAGTTTTTTCTCAATTGCAAGGACATGATTTTTATAAAGCATCTCAGCATGTTTATTAAACGCGCTATTCTTCTTGCGCTCGCAGCGTTGCTGCTGAGTGTGCCGAAATTCGTAAGCGCAGAAGAGATTGATTTTCCGCCATCCGAAAGTGCTCAAAAAAAACTTTTTGTCGGGGAAAAACTAATTTATCACATTGAATACCTTGGCATTCCGGTAGGACGGGCCGAAGCGGAAGTAAAAGAGATAACCGAGATTCAAGGCCGTCAAGCGTATCATATTGTGGTCCAGGTCCGCTCGAGCAAGTTTATTGATTTGGTTTACAAGGTTCGGGATGAGCACCATTCCTACATCGATACGGAAAAATTGCATACCTTACAATATGAAAAGATTCTGAGGGAAGGCCGCTATCGGGCCGATGAAGTTATGACGTACGATCAAGTCAATCATACGGCTCGCTATTATTCACGGCGCAATAAGTCGGAAAAGGAAATGTTTATTCCTCAAGATGTTCAAGATCAGCTTTCTTGCGGATATTACTTCAGAACCTTAGATGTAAAACCGCGCTCATCTGTTTTTATTCCGGTTAATGCGGATGAAAAAAATTGGGATTTGGAAGTTAAGATGCTGGATGCGGAGCCCATGAAAATTGAAGGCGTAGGCACGTTCCAAGCGCTAGAGGCTGAGCCGATCATACAATTTCAGGGAATTTTTGTGAAGCGCGGGAAAATTCGAGGGTGGGTGAGTATGGACGAGCGAAGAATTCCTTTAAAGATGAAGGTAAAAGTCCCGATTTTGGGAAGCGTGGTTGCGCAACTGCATGAATACATTCCCGGGAAATCTTAAAAAATGATCAATAATAAAATCATCCGAATTATGGGTTTGGGTTTTCTGACGATTCTGGTTTTTGCCGGCATTGCCTTTTTGATGCTGCCGCTTCCGGGTTCGATCCCGGTATTGATGTATCACTTTATCGATACACCCGAAAGAGCGGCGGTTGAGAAGAATGTGGTCAGTCGCGCAAGTTTTGAAAAGCAAATGCGGTTTCTGTCAAGTTTTGGTTATAGAGTGATTACTTTGGATGAGTATGACGAGATACGCAGGGGATTAAGAAAACCCAAAGGAAAAGAAATAGTCATCACCTTCGATGACGCGAATTATACCTTTGCGGACCAAGCATTTCCCATCCTCGCTCAATACGGCTTTCCGGTGACCGTGTTTGCCGTAAGCGATAATGTTAAAAATCATTTACACGGCAGCATGACCGAAGAGACATTATCTGAGCTGCTTAAAAGCGGGCATGTCTTTTTGGGAAGCCACAGCAAAAGTCATCCTCTCTTATCCCGGTTATCTGAGGAGGAAATCAGGCAAGAGCTTCAAGGTTCCAAGCAAGAGCTTGAAGATATGTTGGGGGTGAAGATTCAAGATTTGGCTTATCCCAGCGGAGACATCGACCCGCGCGTCTTAGATATAGCCAAGGCCTCGGGATACAGAATGGCATTTACAACGTCCTATAAAAAACTGAACGGGCTTCCCGAAAGCGAATATGCGATTACCCGAGTGAAAATAACAAGAACGTCGGATCTCCTTTTAGCTTATTGGCTTAAGTTGTCGGGGATTTATCAAATATTCAAGCGAGAGTCGCAGGATCAAAGCCAGCCGAAGCAAGACTCCTATCGGATGTAACTTATTGTTATTAAATAAGTTAGGTATCTTATCCTTCATTGACACTCCCTCGGATGGGTGTTAATATATCCCGTTTTGTGTGAATTGGCAGAGGGCGACCTTTTGTAAGGTCGCCCACTGTATTAACGCTACTTATTTAAGGACAAAAAATAACCGTGACCCAAGCAGCCATCTTGCCCGTTAAAACTTCGGATAAGCAAAAATTATTGGAAATCATCCGAAACTTTCGGCATGTCAAAATTCTGGTAATCGGCGATTTCATTCTTGACCAGTTCGTATGGGGTAGCGTCCAGCGCATTTCGCCGGAAGCACCGGTCCCGGTCGTGGACGTCCACCGTGAATCCTACATGCCCGGCGGTTCCCTGAATGTGGCCAACAATATCCGCACCTTAGGGGGTACCGTGTACCCGTGCGGGGTGGTAGGGCGCGATTTGGCGGGACGCATGCTCCTGAAAGCGATGCGCAGGGAAAGCATCGACACAGGGGGGATTATCTATGACCGAACACGTCCGACGACGGTTAAAACTCGCGTGATCGCCCATTCACAACAAGTCGTACGCTTTGACCGTGAAAAGGGTGAAGAAATTTCCGCGGATGATTGTCGTAAAATGTTGCGTTTCATTCGCAGTCAGATTCCTGATATCGATGTGGTTATCATTGAAGATTACGGTAAAGGTGTCATCCAGCCGTCGCTCCTTAAAGAAGTGGTCAAACTCTCAAAAAAATTTAAAAAACCCGTTCTTGTCGATCCCAAGGAAAAACATTTTTCATTTTATCAAGGCGTGACCGCGATTACTCCGAATCGAAGTGAAGCTTATGCCGGATATCACAACGGACGTCTTCACCATTCCCCTTCGTTAAACGAAGTCGGCCGCGGTTTGCTGAAGCAATTGCGCTGCAATGCGGTTTTAATGACCTTGGGGGAAGACGGCATGGCCTTGTTTGAGCGTGGCGGTAACATTAAGAAAATTCCAACCGCGGCGCGGGAAGTTTATGATGTATCCGGCGCGGGGGATACGGTAATCGCGGTCTTCGGTATGGCATTGGCCGCCGGGGCCAAGATGGATGATGCGGCATGGCTTTCGAACATGGCAGCCGGTATTGTGGTCGGAAAACTTGGAACCGCGACGGTTTCATTGGAAGAGCTTCAAACAGCCGTGGAGGCCATTTAATGGCAAAAGCGATCGGCATCATTCCGGCCCGCCTGGGATCCACACGTCTGTCTGAAAAGGTCTTGAGGCCGCTTCAGGGTCGTCCGCTGATTCAGCATGTTTGGGAGAAGGCCCGGCAGGCCAAGTCGTTATCCGACGTGTTCGTTGCCTGTGATGATGTTCGCATTCAGCAATGCGTTGAGGGATTCGGCGGCAAAGCATTTCTCAGTCGGCAGGAGCATGCCAACGGTACTTCCCGCATCACGGAGGTCGCGCGCCAGCAGGATGCCGAAATAATTATTAATATACAAGGCGATGAACCTCTGATGGCTTCAGCTGCGATTGATACGCTGGTCGACGATTTGCAAAGTCATCCGTCGGTCGAGATTGCAACTTTAGCGATAAAGAAAACTGATTTGGATTCTTATCGCAGCCCTCATGTCGTTAAAGTGATTTGCGAC
>JBFHCO010000018.1:0-21097 GCA_041585205.1 Candidatus Omnitrophota bacterium
GCCAATAAACCGCATGCTGGCGCAAAATGTCTTTTCCGATGAAATGACAATCGGCCGGCCAATGGGACCGGAAAAAAGCTTCGTCCAACGTGTATTTGACGGCGCTGACGTAATTGATTAAGGCATCAAACCAGACGTAAACGACATAATCTTTGGAATTCGGGAAGTCGATACCCCATGAGAGCCGGCTGCGATGTCTGGTGATGCATAAATCCTCGAGCGGTTGTCTTAAGAACCCGAGTATTTCATTGCGCCGAATTTCCGGAAGGATAAAATCAGGGTGCTTCTGAATATGATCGATCAGACGGTCCTGGTATTTGGAAAGTTTGAAGAAATAATTTTCTTCGCTTAGTTCGTGCACTTCCCGGTGACAATCGGGACATTTCCCTTCCGCGAGCTGCAGTTTGGTCCAAAAGGATTCGCACGGTGTGCAGTACCACCCCTTATAGCTGGCCTGATAGATTTCTCCCCTTTTTTCAAGATCCAGAAGGATATTGCGAACCACTTCTTTGTGTTGAGATTCCGTCGTACGGATAAAGTAGTCATACCGGATATCCAGTTTACTCCACAAATCCTTAAATTGCGGAACCATGTCATCCACAAACGCCTTGGGCTCTTGATTATTTTCTCTCGCCGTCTTCTCAATCTTGGTCCCGTGTTCATCTGTGCCCGTTAAAAAAAAGACCTTCCGGCCCATGAGGCCATAAAACCGGGTAAAGGTATCCGTCAAGATATTGGTATAAGCGTGCCCGATGTGCGGCCTGGCGTTCACATAATAAAGAGGTGTTGTCAGAAAAATTTTTTTGTCCGTCATGACGCTAAGCTCCGCCGCCGATTGTTTTTCTCAGCTGCATGGCAAGCCGCGATAAGGCGAGCTTTTGATTGGCGTTCGAATCAACGGCTTCACGCGTCTCGTAGATACGGTCCAGGGCATCTATCCAAGACCGGACGCGGACCTGCGACGCATTCGCAGCGGCATGCTTTAATTGATGATAAAGGTAGTCCGTCAATTCATCCAGCTTCACCTTTAGATCCTGGCGCGGAATAGCATCATAGCGCTGCAAGACATCTTCCCAAGCTTGCCCTTCAAATTCGTCCCGAGCTGCCCGCATATTGAAGGCTTGCGAAGTTTGTATATTGACGGGACCCAAGCGAATTTCAAAAGAACGGGACTGAATGGTTGCCAAGAGATGATCTTTGGAATCAGCCAAAAGGCAAAAAACCGTCTGCGAAGGAGGTTCTTCCAGTGTTTTTAATAACGCATTGGCAGCCTCGAGCGTAAACCGGCTGGCCTCGGGAATAATGCAAAGCTTCCAGCGGCCTTCATAAGGTTTCAAGGATGCCCAACCGATTAACTCACGCACCATTTCGATTTTGAGAGACCGGGCTTCCGGATCCCCTCCCCATTGAATGTCCGGATGGTTCCGGCTGCGTACGCGGAAGCAATCACGGCACTCGCATGCTTTAAAAGCTTTCTTTTTTCCGCATTGGAGGGCGCAAGCAAAATCAAAAGCAAGCGTTTCTCTGGTTGCTGCATCTTGACCGGTAATTAAATAAGTAGAGGCGAGCTTTTCCAGTTTTAAGTGAGACTCCAAGATTCGTACCGCAAATTCCCTGGATTTCATTTCAAATTTAGATCCTTTTTGATGCATCCCTGAATGCAGGCTGCGATTTCGTTCACGCTTTTGTCCGCTTCCAAAACCACGAAGCGTTTCGGATTTTTTTTCGCCAAATCAAGAAAACCGCCGCGGACCTTTCTATGGAAAGCCATGGATTGCCTCTCGATGCGGTCCCGCCTGCCGATGCGTCGAAAACCGGCGTGCGCGGGTAAATCCAAAAGGAAGGTGCGCTTGGGGATGACATTCGATCGAACCAACCGGCTCACCGACCGGATCCATGCCTTCGATAACCGTCTGCCATAACCTTGATATGCCATCGTCGAATCCTCGTAGCGGTCGCAAATCACAATTACTCCTCGTTGCAGAGCGGGCACAATTCGCTCGCGCACTACTTGACTGCGCGCAGCCAGGTATAGTAATAATTCCGTTTCCGGCCGCATTTCCTTGAACCGCTTGTTCAGCAAAATCGACCGTATCGCTTCGCTCACGGCTGTCCCGCCCGGTTCGCGCAACACCAATACACGAAAACCCCTGCGGTGCAAAAAAGACGCGGCGCGTTTAATTTGAGTACTCTTGCCGCTGCCTTCCGGTCCTTCAAAGCTGATAAAGTAAGATTTTTTTTTCATAACTCAGTCCCATGCTCTTTTCTTCCGCTTCAGGGTAGACACCTCTCCCGGCCGTCCATCTTTAATCAACCATCCCTTTTCGTGAATCGCTTCCCGCAATCGATCCGAACGTTGCTGAAGATCTCGATTTTTCTTAAATTCCGCGTCCTGTCGGATCGTATTACGCGACGTCAAATCGCTGAATATCACGTCCGGAATATCCGCATCGGAAGCAATGTCAAAACCGAATAATCGATCCACATTCTTAAAAAACATAAGAACGGTTTCGGCGTCTTCTTGACTCAGGCGCTTGCCGGCCATCGCGGCATTGATCTCGGTCACGGCTTCAAACAAAGCCGCTAAGGCTTTGGACACGTTCAAATCATCGGACAAGCTATCGATCATGTTCTGCCATAGTTGCTTCAGGCGGTTCGCCGCTGCTTTTGCATCTTTGATTTTCTCGTGCGTCTTGGATTTTCGCATGTAATTAAAAATACTCAGACACTGGAAATAGCAGTCATCAAGTTTTTTAATAATTTCGGAAGCTTCGCTCAGCCCTTCCAGCGTAAAATTAAGCGGCATACGGTAATGCGTTGAAATCAATTCATAGCGGATGGCCATGGGGTCATGGCCTTTTTCCAGCAAATCCCTTAAGGTATAAAAGTTGTTCTTGGATTTTGCCATCTTCTCGCCGTTCACCAATAAAAATTTGCAGTGCAGCCAATACCGCACGAAGGGTTTTCCGCTCGCCGCCTCGGATTGCGCGATCTCATTTTCATGATGGGGGAAAATTAAATCCTCTCCCCCAGCATGAATATCGAAGGTCTGGCCCAAGTATTTCATGCTCATGGCCGAACATTCGATATGCCAACCCGGACGCCCCTTGCCCCACGGCGAATCCCAAGCCGGCTCCCCTTCCTTGGACTTTTTCCATAAAGCAAAATCAGAAGCCTGCTCTTTTTCATATTCATCCAGATCGACGCGGGTTCCGGTGATATTCTCTTCGAGTTTCTTTTTCGATAATTTTCCGTATCCCGGAAACCGGGAAATCCGGTAGTAAACAGACCCGTCCTTTTCATAAGCGATTTTATTTTTCACCAACGTGCCGATTAAATCCAGCATGGCCGGAATTTCAAGCGTAGCCCGCGGTTGCTCCTTCGGATGGTTCGGAGGCAAAATATTCAGCGTTCTTAAATCTTGCCGGAAGGCCTCCGTATAATGATTCGTAAACTCTTCAAGATCTTTTCCTTCCCGTGCGGCTCCCGCGATGGTCTTGTCATCGACATCGGTCAGATTCATGACATGGCGCACCCGAAAACCCACGGTTTCAAGAAACCGCCTCAGTAAATCCTCAAAGATAAAGGCCCTGAAGTTACCGATATGCGCGTAATCATAAACGGTCGGACCGCACGTATACATACCGACCTCTCCATCGCGGAGAGGTTTAAAATCCTCTACTTTGCCTGAAAGTGTGTTGAAAAACCGTGTCATTTTTGAAGGGCGCGTTCCAACCGATTTTTGACGGAGGTCATGCCTAAAATAGGAAAGATCCGCTTGAGTTCAGGGCCATGCTCCTTGCCTGTCAGGGCCATTCTGAGCGGCATAAACAGATTTTTCCCTTTGGCCTTAACTTTGGGTTTAATGGCGTTCACAAACGCATCGTAAACGGAGACTTCGGACCAGTCCAGTGTCGGCAATGCTTCTATCGCCGCACTGACAATGGAACGTCCTTCTTCGGATACAATCAACGCTTTGTTTTCATATTCAATATTTTCATCCAAGATCTGAAGTCGCTCCGCCAATTGATCAAAACGTTCCACATTGTCTTTAAAGACAGGCAGAACCTGCTGCACCAGCTCATTCGGTTCGCTCAACTGGCCTTGAGTTTTCAAATAGGCCATGGCATGTCTTACAAATTCGTTATCGGACAAAGCGCGGATGTGCTGTCCATTCACCCAATCCAGCTTATGCGGGTCAAAGATGGAGGCGGAACGCCCGACCCGGTCAATTTCAAACAATTGCTGAAGTTCCTGCCATTTCAGAATCTCGCGGTTATCCCCCGGAGACCACCCCAAAAGAGCAATATAGTTGGCCAAACCGTGCGGAAGGTACCCGCGATTGCGGAACTCTCTGACTGAAACGGATTCCAAACGTTTTGAGAGCGGCTCGCCTCCGGGACCATGCACCAGTGATAAATGACCGAATTGCGGCGGTTCAAACCCCATCGCCTGATAAAGAAGAATATGTTTAGGGGTGTTCGAGAGATGGTCTTCACCGCGGATCACATGCGTGATTTTCATCAAGGCATCGTCAACACAAACAGCTAGGTGAAATGTGGGCGCGCCATCGGCGCGTTGAATCACAAAATCCCCCACCATATCATCCAAATTGAAAATGACTTTTCCGCGAATCAAATCCACCATTTCGAGCATCGGATTATCGATTTTAAAACGCACTGTCGGTTTGATTCCTTTGGCCTTGCGTGACGCGATTTCCTTTTGGTCAAAGGTCCGGCCGCGGTTGTCGAAGCGGGGTGGCCTGCGCTCCAATTTCGCAAGCCTCTTCATTTCCGATGTTTCGTCTTCAGTCACATAGCAATGGTAGGCCTTGCCTTCATCGATCAGCTTTTGGATATATTCTCGATAAATATCCAATCGCTGTGACTGCTGATAAGGACCGTACGGCCCTTCGACGCCCGGACCTTCATCCCAACGCAGCCCCATCCAAAGCAGGTCTTCTTCCTGCGCATCCATATATTCCTGCCGCGATCTTTCGCGGTCTGTATCTTCCATGCGCAGAATAAATTTCCCCTGAGTTCGCTTGGCGAACAAATAATTAAAAAGCGCGGTGCGGATATTCCCCAGATGTAAATAGCCGGTCGGAGAAGGAGCGAATCGAACGCGGATCATGACGCCTCTTTTCTCATGGTAACCACCGCTTCACACGTGAGCGCCAACCCCATTCCTTCCGGACCCAGGCCTTCGGCTGTTTTGGCTTTGATCGAAACGCATGATGCGGGCACTTTTAATAAACGGGCGACATGATTTCTGATTTTCACTTTTCGCGTTCCGATACGCGGTGACTCGAGGATGATGACCGAATCGACATGAGAAACAGACCATTTTTGACGTTCCGCTTCCGCCAGCACCGCTTGAAGCATGCGCGAACTTGCCTTATTCTTTATTTTGGGATCGCGGTCAGAAAACCAATCCCCGATATCGCCCGCGCCCAACACCCCTAAAATGCCGTCTATGATCGCGTGCAATAGAACGTCCCCATCTGAATGTCCAAGCGCACCCTTCCTGAACGGAATATGACTCCCTCCGATGATCAATTTTCTTTTTGCCACAAGCCGATGCGTGTCGCGGCCGAAGCCGGTTCGTATCTCGGGGGCCGGACGGCCCAGATAGGCTTCCGCCAACTTCATGTCATCCGCTAATGTAATTTTCGGATTCCAACCTTCATGCGCGACCACTTTCACGGTGGCATGAATCCCCTCCATCAAGGAAGCTTCATCGGTCATGTTAAGGGCATCTTTGTTTGACCGATAAGCCTTTTCAATCATCGACCGCTTCATCAGCTGCGGCGTCTCCGCCTCATACAACCGGTGACGGTCCAATGTTTTTTCAATTTTCCTTTCGGAGGAAGAGACCTGCTTGATGGTCGGAATAACCCGCTTCGCAAGTATGACACCGTCTGTGTGATTTTTTTGAGCGGATCGGATAAGTTTTTTGATGCTTGCCGCATCGACGAAGGGACGTGCGCCGTCATGGACCATAATCCAATGATTGCGACGGTCTGATTTCTTGATCGCATTCAGAACAGACGCAGCGCGGGTTTTGCCGCCACGCACCCACCGTAAACCGGACCATCCGGCGTCTTTCAGCAACGGTTGTATCCGTTTCTTGGTATCCGGTGATGTTGCAACGATCATTTCCCGGATTTCCGGAACACTACGGAAGGCCTCTAGGGTCCGAAGGAGCAACGGTTTGCCGCGGAGCGGATAGAGCAATTTGTTGGAAAATTTCTGAAACGCACTTTCAGCCTTTGCGGAAACCCCTTTTCGAAACCGGAGACTGCTGCCGGCTGCTGGGATGATGAGAGAAACGCGCATTCACGTTACCTTCCGTGTCCGCCGCCCCGTCGCGCATCGTGTCTGCCATGCTGACGTTCGCGTCCGCGGTCTCCTCCGCGATCAGGTTTGTCCGAACGATCCACTTCTTCGCCCGGTTTGGCAAAAATCATGCGGCCCGCTTGCGTCTGGAGCACGCTTGTAATCGATACGTTCAAGGTTTGGCCGATACGTCTGCGTCCGTTGTCAACCACCACCATGGTGCCGTCATCGAGGTAAGCGACTCCCTGATCATGCTCTTTGCCTTCTTTCAGAATCTTAACCGCCATCAATTCACCGGGCATCACGATCGGTTTTAAGGCGTTGGCCAGTTCGTTGATGTTCAGAACCTTGACGCCCTGCAGTTCCGCCACCTTGTTGAGATTGAAATCATTCGTGAACACTTTGGCATTCAGGACTTGACCCATCTTCACCAATTTGGCATCCACCGTGGAAAATTCCGGAAAATCCATTTCATTGATGCGAATTTGCACATTGGGATTCGCCTTCATGCGGTTCAGCACATCAAGACCCCTGCGGCCGCGGTTGCGTTTCAGCGGATCAGAGGAATCCGCGATCAATTGAAGCTCTTTCAGCACAAAACGCGGAAGGATCAATTTCCCCGGCAAAAAATGCGTTTCACAGATGTCGGCGATGCGGCCGTCAATGATGACGCTCGTATCCAGCAAAATCAATTCCTCTCCGCTGCCTTTTGTGTCCAATTTCACAAAAGGAATCATGAGTGAGAATTCATCCTGACCGCGGACGACAGTCACAATGCCGAGATAGCTGAAGATAACTGCCGTAGCAATACCGATGGGCCGCAGCATTTCTTCCGACACATTGGCATACATCAAAAGCGATATAAACAGCCGATTGACGAGCAGGCCGAGAGCAAGACCGATCAAAACCGCAAATAGATTACGAACTGTATAACGTTTTAACAGGATATCGATCGAGATAACCAGCATGCCGATCAAAAATCCGATCGCGGCTCCGAACCACGGCACTTGCGGCAGGTTGAGGGATTGATACCAGGCATAAGATGAAATGGTAAATCCGAACACAGAACATCCGACAATAAATAAAAAACGAATGAATAGAATCATAGAACCAACTCCTTATTTTAATCATACAAAAATCTTCGTATAAATAATCAATCATCATGTTAGAAAAATAGAAATTTTCTTCCTTTCTCATCATCACGTTTGAGCAACCTCCAAGGACGGGCTTTGATTTCCGCAACGAATTCACGCATCTCCTGATAGAGCTCATCCTCTTGAAGCAGCTTTCCGACGGTTCCTTCTCCTTCATGAATTTGCTTCAGCACCGAATCCAACGAAGCGGTCGCAGAATTGATGTTTGCGATCGCCAATTTCATATCCTCTTCCGAGCCCACCATGACCTTGTTCAGTGATTCCGTCAAGGTGCTCAGATTATTCAAAATCTCTCTGACGGATTTTCGAGTCTGCGGGTCTTCGACAGCGCCCTTCACGTTCGATAATATCGAATTTAAGGCCCGTGCAATTTCATCGGCCTGCTGAATCAGCGCCTCCATCGGAATGGGACTGATACCTTCGATCGTCTCTCCGCCTTTCAACAGCGGAGCATCTCCTGCTACCGGTGTGATTTCAATATGCGGCTCACTTAAGATATGAGTCCCACGGATCTTAAACTCGTAATTTTCGCTTATTTCAACCCCCTTTTCAATAAATAGTTTAACATGTACTCTGATTTTTTGGGTTTCTTTGTCATGCACGAGGTTAATCTGACTCACCTCACCTACGCGCACCCCCGCCATTCTCACGGGGGCCCCCCGATCCAATATGCTGACATATTCGTACATCACGTTCAGGGCATAACCCGCCCTAAAAAAATAGACACCGCTGATAAAGAAAATTACCAAGCTCAACGCGATGGAACCGACAATGACAAAGGCTCCCACCGCGACTTCATTCCGTGCTTTTTTTGTCATAAATCCCTCGATCGTGTTTCGGATATATTATAGCTTGCACACTGTTAAACTTTAATCTCTTTCATCCGGATTTGTGATCGGTCCTTGCGCCGATCCCGTGATGAATTGTCTGATAATGGGATTGTCGGTATTTTTAATTTCCTCCGGCGCCCCGACTCCGATAATCTTGCCGCTGTAAAGCATCGCGATGCGATTTCCGACTTTGTAGGCACTGGTCATATCATGCGTGACCACAATCGAAGTCACACCCAGTTTTTGCTGCATTCTTAATATCAATTCATTGATGACGTCCGCATTGATGGGATCCAGCCCGGTCGTGGGTTCGTCATAAAGAATGATTTTGGGTTCATTGCAGATCGCCCTGGCCAAACCGACTCTTTTTTTCATGCCTCCCGACAAGGCTGCCGGCATCAGATGCTCGATGCCTTCCAATCCCACCATGTTTAATTTTTCGCGTACCTTTTCAGAAATCGCTACCTCGGACAAACTGGTATGCTCATGAAGGGAAAAACCGACATTTTCACTCACATTCAATGAATCAAATAAGGCGGCGCTTTGAAATAACATGCCCAGCTGCAGGCGAAATTCATGCAACTCATGCGATTCAAGCGACCAAATGTCCTTATCGTCGATGATGATATGCCCTTCATCCGGCCGGAGGATTCCCATGATATGTTTTAAAAGAACGCTTTTTCCGCATCCCGAGCGGCCGATGATGACAAGCGTCTCCCCTTCGCGAATGGTGAGATCGATGCCGCTCAGCACGCGATGATCGTCAAATGATTTATGAAGTCCCGTAATTCGAATCATTTAGAAGAAATAAAAAACCGCCGTAAAAACGGCATCAAATGCAATGATCAGCACGAGCGCAGTCACGACGGCAACGGTGGTGGCACGCCCCACCCCTTCTGCGCCGCCTTCCGCTTTAAATCCGAAATAGCAGCCTACGATGGAAATAATCCCTCCGAAAAAAAAGGCCTTGATCAATCCCGTCATCACATCCTTCACGCCCAAAATATCGATACTGCGTTTGATATATTGATGGGAACTAATTCCCAATTTAAACACGGCGATTAAGTAACCTCCGAGCATCCCCATGCAATCGGCATAGATGGTGAGAAAGAAAAGCATGAAAAAAGCGGCCACAAAGCGCGGGACAACCAGATAGCGCACCGGATCCGTGGCCAGGGCACGCAGGGCATCGATCTGTTCCGTTACCTTCATGGTGCCGAGTTCAGCCGCGATGGACGCTCCGACTCGTCCGGCCACAACCATCGCGGTCAAGACGGGTCCCAGCTCGCGCGTCATCGATAAGGCGACGAGGTCTGAAGTAAACTGCTGCGCGACAAACAACCGCAATTGATACGCTGATTGAAGCGATAAAACGACCCCCGTAAAAAGCGCCGTCAAAAAAACGAGCGGAAGTGACATCACACCGATCTTATTCATTTGCTCAACCGTCGAATGCCAACGGAGTCGTGATGTGAATAAACTGCGGAGAGCGTCTTTGAGCAAATAGGTTAAGCCGCCGGCATGATATGCAAATCGGATGGATTGCTCACCGAAATGCTCAAGCCATGTCCGAATGGAAACCCAACGTCTGATTCTTTTGATATTATGGATGTTTAACACGGTTCGATGATAACGAGTTAAAATTTAAATTTCGGGCCAACCGCTAAATACTGACCTTCATCCTTTTGATCCGAATCTTTGACCAATGCACTTTGATTTTGATCCCCTGTTTTAAAGACGAGCGTCGGCAGCCCTGAGCCCGGCTTTTCGATTTCGACGTCCTCGCCTTGAGCTCCTGTCGCTTCCCAACCCTTCCAAATAATGAGCTGGTCTCCCGTCTTGATCTGAATACCAGCCAAAATATTGCTCAGAGAAAGGTCGATTGCCCCTTCGAGATCGAGTGTCGTACGGCCTTTTAGAATTCGTGAATCATACAAACGAAAATAAGGCGGGATTCCCTCAAATTGGACAATCCCTCTGTCAAAATCCAGCTTCCCGAGCCTGCCGCCCTTGATGACGAATTTTCCGTCTGCTTGCAACGCCTTCAGCATTCCCTCCAGCATCAACTTCCCTTCTAGCAAACCTCCCAGATGATCCGGAAGCGGCTTGCTGGCAAAATCTTTGACTCCGCTTAAGTCAAAATCCTTCACTTTCAAGGTGAGTTTACCGCTGGACTCATCCCCCTGAAAATCAATATGACCTTCCAAATGAAAGGCCTGCCCCCATGTTGACGTGAAATTCTTCATGCCTTGCGGTGACAGCAAAAAAGTGCCCTTAAAATCCTCCAGGGGCGTGTACTCCAAGATAAAATAATCTGCATCGAATGCGCAATCAAATTGCCACTGGCGCTTTTGCCATTGTGTTTGCACCGGGCGCACCCGAACCGCGATAGACGTCACCAAATCCAATCCGATGAACCGGACATGACTCAAATCAAAATTCATATCCATGTCCAAACCGGTTAAATTGGAAGCGAGCGAGATTCTTTGCCCGTTCCGATTGATATCAAACTGATAATCTCCGGTTCGGATATCCATCCATCCTTGGCCGTTGTAATTTTCACTGATTTCCAGATTTGAAAACAGGAGCCGGTCTCCCTGTTGCTCAAGGTCACCCCGAAATGTTTTGGAGCGTCTGCGCGACGGCGTCACTCTGCCCTCCAAGATACCCGCCTGGAGATCTAAACGGAAATCGCCTTGCGCCAACGATTCCACCTTTCCCACTTTCCAATAAACTTGCAGGTCGGGTTTTTCCGTAAAATGCAGAAGCTTCCCCGTTAAGCTCACATTCCAGCCGTGAACGGTCGCATCCAATTCGTCAAAATAAAAATCGTCATCTTCCCAGCGCACGATGCCCTTTAATTCCTTCAACGGAAGAGGTATCTTTTCTCCGATCCCCACGGAATCCAAACTGATTTCCAACCGCTGAGTTTGATCAGCCGGGTCAATTTCCCCCCGGATCCGGACCACGCCGTTCAAGGCTCCTCTCATCACGGCCTTGAAGTCAACTTTGATAATTTGCCCGTCAATCGGATGAATGGAACCCTGAATTTGCTCCACGCTAAGCCGCGTCCCGAAATCGGTCAGTTCATAATCGATGTTGCCCCCGCGCAGATCAAGTTGAGCAACAGCGCCGCGGCCTTTTTTCAAATGCATGTTTTTTAACAAAGAGTAGGGCAGCAGCCCTTTCTGCAAGGAGATCTCGGGAGCATCCAAAACAATCGCTGAAGGCACTTCCAATTGCCGTGAAAGTAAACGGAATATATCGTATCGGAAAATGATTTCCCGGACCAAGATTTGATGGGAAGCGTCGGAGGCATCGGAAGATGCGACGGAAAGACGTTTTAAGGCAATTTGATTGAAGAAAAGCGCCCGGATCTCTCCGATTTCAACGGGTGCATCCAAAAGCTCGCTGACTCGCTTTTCGGCGATCGATTTAAATTCGGGTTTTTCGACCAGCGCTTGCAGGACAAAATGCGGCACGACCGTGCATAATCCGATCACCATCAAACCAAGGCTTAACCATAAGGGCCTTAGGCGCATTCAGCACCTTCCTTTTGGCCTCAAGAAGTTTTCTCGAACTGAATCGTCTCGCCCCTCAGCTCAGCCCGGATTTTATCGCCTTCCTTGAATTTACCGGAAAGAATTTCTTCGGCCAGAATATTTTCGACATAGCGCTGGACCGTGCGTTTCAACGGACGCGCGCCAAATACGGGGTCATAACCTTTATCGATTAAAAATTTTGTCGCTTCTGAAGACATGACCAATTCCATCTTTTTATCCTTTAAGCGAGTCTTAACTTCTTTCAGTTCAATTTCGATGATCTGCTCAAGTTCCGGCCGTGCCAACTGATGGAAAACAATGATGTCATCGACACGATTCAGAAATTCCGGGCGAAATACCTTTTTGGTTTCGTCCAGCAGTTTTCGCTTCATATTTTCATAGGTCACTTCTTCTTTTTGGGCGTGAAATCCCATATCCCCCTGCCGCCGAACAAGATCCGCGCCGACATTGGAGGTCATGATCACAATGGTATTGCGAAAATCCACTTTCCGGCCGAAGGAATCCGTCAACCGCCCCTCTTCCATCAGCTGTAAAAGGATGTTAAAAACATCCGGGTGAGCTTTTTCAATTTCATCGAATAATACGACCGAATAAGGACGCCGTCTGACCTTTTCCGTCAATTGCCCGCCCTCTTCGTAACCGACATATCCCGGAGGCGCTCCCACTAGACGGGAAACGTTAAACTTCTCACCGTATTCGGAACAATCCACGACAACGATTGCGTCCTCATCGCCGAACATGAATTCAGCCAGCGCCCGCGCAAGCAAGGTCTTCCCGACACCGGTCGGCCCCAAGAAGATAAAAGCTCCCATCGGTCTGCGCGGATTACGCAGTCCGGAGCGGGATCGCCGCACCGCATGCGAAATCGCCGTAATGGCTTCGTTTTGCCCGATGACTTTTTTATGAAGTTCATCTTCCATTCTCAAAAGTCGGGCGGTTTCTTTCTCTTCCAGCCGCGCCAAGGGAACGCCAGTCCATTTGGAGACGATATTCGCAATATCCTCCTCCGTGACCTGAACCTCCACTTCCGATTTGGATTCCTTCCAGCTTTTCTTAACGCGTGATAGTTCTTCCTTGGCCTTGCGTTCTTCATCGCGCAACTTGGCGGCCTTTTCAAAATCTTGCTGCTTGATGGCCGCTTCTTTTTCGCGCTTAAAGGCTTCGATATCCCCTTCAAGCTTCTTTAAATCTTTCGGCAATGTCGTCACCGACAGCCTGGCGCGTGACGCAGCCTCATCGATCAAATCGATGGCCTTATCCGGTAAAAAACGGCCCGTGATATAACGGTCCGACAACTTAGCCGCTCCTTCTAAGGCTTCATCCAAAATCTTCACGCGATGATGGGCTTCATATTTATCTCTCAATCCTTTGAGAATCTGAATCGTCTCCTCAACCGAAGGCGGGTCCACCATGATCGTTTGAAAACGGCGCGCTAAGGCGGCATCTTTTTCAATGTATTTGCGGTACTCATCCAGCGTCGTGGCTCCGATGCATTGAATTTCTCCGCGGGATAAAGCCGGCTTCAAAATGTTGGAGGCGTCAATGGCACCTTCCGCGCCTCCGGCGCCCACTAAGGTGTGGAGTTCATCGATAAATACCATCACGTTTTCAGACCGCCGGATTTCATCCATCACGGCCTTAATGCGCTCCTCAAATTGACCGCGGTATTTCGTGCCGGCGACCATGAGCGCCAAATCCAAAACCACGATCCTCTTATCCATCAAAATTTCCGGAACATCACCGGCCACAATCCGCTGCGCCAAACCTTCCACAATCGCCGTTTTGCCGACACCGGCTTCACCGAGGAGAACAGGATTATTTTTGGTGCGGCGGGCCAGAATTTGTATAACCCGTTCAATTTCATTTTCACGATCGACGACGGGATCCAGTTTCCCCTCGCGCGCCAACGTTGATAAGTCACGCCCGAAGGAATCCAATGCGGGGGTTTTGGTTTTACCTTTTCCGACACCCGCGCTCGGTGTTCCCGTAACGCCCGCGCCCGCGCTCGGCGTCGTCGAACCCAAAAGCTTGATCACTTCAGCGCGGACCTTATTGAGATCCAACCCCACATTCATCAACACATGACTCGCGACACCTTCCCCTTCCTTAATAAGACCCAGCAACAAATGTTCCGTGCCGATATAGTTATGGCCTAAACGCCGCGCTTCATCCATGGCCAACTCAATCACCTTTTTAGCCTTGGGTGTAAAGGGAATGTCTCCTGACACAATCGTGCTCGGCCCGAATTGCACCAGTTTTTCAACTTCGAGACGGATGGTATCAAGTGACAAACCCAGATTTTGCAAAACCGCCGCCGCGACGCTTTCCCCTTCTTTAATCAATCCCAAAAGAATATGTTCGGTGCCGATATAATCATGATTAAAACGCTTTGCTTCCTCTTTAGCCAAAATAATGACTTTTCTGGCCCGTTCCGTAAATCGATCAAACATGCTCAACCTCCGACTCTCTTAATGTTTCCGATACGTTACAAAGATACCTCAGACAACCTTTCCCTGACAAGATGGGCTCGTTGAATATCACGCTCCGATGAACTCAATAACTTTCCCGTTATTTTCTGCAAGTGTGCCGGCTGAATCAGCAAAAATAACGCGTTGAGACTTTGCAAGGTCAACGTGGTTTGAATCATACCGACATTCACTCCCAATTGGATCAAACTCAAAAGCTGAGTCGCCTCCGAGGAGGACATCACGCGTGCGGACTTTAAAGTTCCGAGCGCCCTCCATATTTGATCTTCCAACTTGTGCTTTCTTTTTTCCTGCAAATACTTTCGCGCTTCTTTTTCATGCTCCACCACTTGGCGAATCACCGATTCTAAATTATCGATAATTTCCTGCTCCTGCTGTCCCAACGTAATCTGATTCGAAAACTGAAAAAAATTTCCCGTCGCCTGAGTGCCCTCTCCGTATAAACCACGCACCGCCAAATTCAGCTTGGAAAGTGCTTGGAGAATTTTGTTGACTTGCTTTGTCAGTACAAGACCGGGCAAATGCAGCATACAGGAAGCCCGCAACCCCGTCCCCACATTCGTCGGGCAAGCCGTTAAATAACCTAAATCCAAATCAAAGGCGTATTCTAAATTTTTCTCAAGTTCGTCGTCAATGCGGGTCGCGATCCGCCATGTTTCAAGCAAATTAAAACCGGATTGAAGCGCCTGCAAGCGTAAATGATCCTCTTCAAGGATCATGATGCTGATGACCTCATTGGGAGTAATCGTAACCGCCTTGGCACCTTCCTCATTCGCATGTTCACGGCTGACCAAATGCCGCTCAAGCAAAAATTGCCGGTCAATCTCACTCAGACGATCATAGTGAATATAATAGGCCCCTTTTAAACTGCCGCTATTTTGAACGGCATTTCCGACATCCTCGATAATCACTTGTTTTTCCGAAGCAGACAGTTTCTGCAGAAATTTGAAACCTTGCAGGTTTCTCGCCAGACGGATCCTCGAACTCACGACGATGTCCGATTGAGGGCCGCTCGCCCTGAGCCATTCCGTGGTCTGATTTATAAAAACATCCACTTCACTCATGAATTATTCTTCTTCTTTCTTCGCGTCTTTTCCTGGATCTGCTTGATTTCATCCCGAATATGCGCCGCTTCTTCGAATTCTTCCTGTTGAATGCATTTCCGCAAACGATCTTGAAGCAGTCTCAAATCCTGACTACCTCCCGTTTCCTTGGACGCTTTTTGCGGTCTCTTGCCCAAATGATGAGCCGAACGTTGAACGCGCCGGATCAACGGCGAGAGGATTTTGACAAAAGACGTGTAGCAACCGGCGCAGCCGAGACGGCCAGCTTTGCTGAAGTCACTATAGGTCAAACCGCATTCAGCGCATTGCTCTGTCTCCGCTTTACGGCTTATTTTGGTGCCCTTTTCAAAGTCCGCCAAACCAGCCAAGAGATCACCGAAACTGAAATGCGTTTTAAAATCCGTGCCCTTCTCCTGGGCGCATGTCTCACACAGATGGATTTCGATGATCTGATTGTCAACGATCTCCGTCAGATGAATGGTTGCCTCGTTGGTGCCGCAAATATTACAAGTCATGCGCGTTAAAATTCCTTATTTAATTTGATACCGGACGCCGTCCGTTTTTGTCATGACGTGAAAGTGCTTGAGGAAAGAAGCGGTGACCTTGCCCGGCTTGCCAGCGCCGATCCTTCTTCCGTCAATCTCCACCACGGGAATCACTTCCGCGGCCGTACCGGTGAGAAAAACCTCATCGGCATTGAACAAGTCATGCCGAGTGATCACCCTTTCTTCGAATGCGACTTTCTTTTTTTCGGCAATCTCGATGATGGCTTGACGCGTAATCCCCTTCAAAGCACCCAAGTAAACCGGCGGCGTGATCAAGAGCGGTTTCCCCTCCGGAGATTCTTTAACCATAAAAATATTATCACCGGTGCATTCCACAACATAGCCCTGATGATTCAACATAAGCGCCTCCATGCAGCCTGAGTTGCGCGCTTCGATTTTTGCCATGATGTTATTCAGGTAATTCAAACTCTTGATGGAAGGATTCACGGCCTCGGGAAGATTCCGGACGGTCGGAACCGTGATGATTTTGAGACCCTTGCGATATAAGGTTTCCGGATACAACACGATTTTATCCGTAATGATAAAAATCGTGGGTTTTTTGCAAAGGGACGGATCCAGCCCGAGATCGCCGACGCCGCGCGTCACAACCACGCGGATATATGCATCCGTGAGACGGTTTCTGCGCAAGGTCTCGATGATACACTTTTCCATTTCCTTTTTCGAAATTGGAATATCCAACAGCAGGGTGTGAGCGGACTCCCACAACCGATCGAGGTGCTCTTGTAATTTAAACACCAAGCCACGGTAAGAACGAATTCCTTCAAAGACCCCGTCTCCGTACAGCAGCCCGTGATCAAAAATTGAAATTTTGGCCTCGCTTTTAGGCACCCACACGCCATCCAAATAAACAAGCAATTCCATGCGATTCTCCTTTAATCCTCAAACTTAAATGATAAAAATAATGGGTTAACCCTTTTGAAAACTTGTATGACCGCGGTCTTCTTTGACTAAGACCCCGTCATGCAAACGGTAAACGACATTGGGATAACGCCAGGCTAAACTCTCATCGTGCGTGACGATGACAAAAGCTTGACCGTCCCGCTTATGCAAATCATTTAAAAGCGCGAAAACGGAGTCAGCCGTTTCTTCGTCCAAATTTCCGGTCGGTTCATCGCAAAATGCCACGGCAGGTCGGTTCGCAAGCGCTCTTGCGATGGCAACCCGCTGACGTTCACCGCCGGACAATTCATTCGGATAATGGTCTCTGCGTTCAAACAATTTTACTCTGCGCAACATTTCTTTGACCCAATTGGAATCCTTTTTCCCGGCAATCATAAGCGGCAATATAACATTTTCATAAACAGTCAGCTCGGGTAGCAAATGATAAAACTGAAAAACAAAACCCATCTTCTGATTGCGGATGTGAGCGAGCTGTCTTTCATTCAGCCGCGTCATATCCTCTCCCTGGAAATGAATTTTTCCGGAAGAGAGCGTATCCAAACCGCCCAAAAGATGCAGCAACGTGGATTTTCCCGAACCTGAACGCCCTAAAATAAAAGCCATACCTCCGTCTTCCAAACTGAAATCCGCACCCTTTAAAATATGCAAAGGGCCCGCTGCCATGTCATAGCTTTTTCGGACGTTATTTGCAACGATCAGGGGTTCTCTCATTTTATTCGTATCTCAAAGCTTCCACCGGGTCCAATTTGGCGGCCTTCTGAGCGGGATAAAGTCCCGCTAAAACGGATGCAATCAGGGCAAAAGACACAATCATAATGACATCATCCGCATGAATATCCGCCGGGATCCGGTCAAAGTAATAAATATCGCTGGGAAATACTTCCAGCCCTGTTGTTTGCTTTATAAAATCTGAAATAGGATTCAGATTAAACGCCATCAAAAGACCGAGGACCGTTCCGCTGATAATCCCGATAAGCCCCACGGTAAATCCTTCCAACACGAAAATGCGCCGGATACTTCTGCGCGTAGCTCCCAGGGCCCGTAAAATTCCTATATCCTTCGTCTTCTCCATCACCACCATAATGAGCGTAGAGACAATATTAAACGCCGCAACGGTGATGATCAGGGCCAATAAAATAGTCATGACGGATTTTTCAACTTTCAGCGCCCGGAAAAAGTTCTCGTTCATGTCATACCATGACCGGATGTAATACGTGGCGGGAAACAGAGTCGCAATGTGCGTCTTCCATCGCTCCGCTTGATCGACATCACGGAAACGAAGGCTTAGGCCGGTCACGCGCTCTCCCAAGTGATACATCTCTTGCGCCTGCCGGAGGCTGATCAAAGCCAGCGATGAATCAAAATCACTCATGCCGATATGGTAAATTCCTTTGACCAGAAAAGTTTTCGATTCGGCACGGCCCGAGAGCAGCGATTGCCCTCCTTCTTGAAACGGAGAAATAAGTGTTACCGAATCGCCGACCCTTACCCGCAAAATACTCGCAAGATTCGCTCCGATCACGATGCCGCCCGTATGCTGTTCGACTCTTTTTTTCCAAAAAATCCATCGGCGACGCGTTTGATGCGTGACCGTATCGGTCAGGTCAAAATTGCCGTAATACATACGGCTGGTAAAAAAGGTAAGGTCTTCTCTCTGCTCGTCAATCCCCTTCACGATCACACCGATCGCGTTATTGGCGGAACGCAAAATGGCCTGCCCCTCCACGAATCCCGCGATCGAGACGATTTCAGGCAAATGCTGTTCCCGAATAAGCTGCATATCATCTTCCATGTTCGGGATTCCGCCCACGCGCTCAATCCGGATATGCGGCTGCACATTCACGATTTTTGACTTGAGTTCGCGATCGAAACCGCTCATCACCGCCAAAACAACGATCAAAGCCATAACGCCGACCGCGACGCCCGCGACCGAAATCAAAGAAATCAGTGAGATAAAACCGGTTTTTCGCCGGCGGGTCAAATGCTTCCATGCCACGAAAGCTTCAAATCCCATCTTGCGGATTCTCCTCGCTCTTTTCCGGCTTAAGCTGCGGAAATAAAATGACATCACGAATGGAATGCTGGTTGGTCAACAACATGATCAGCCGGTCAATGCCGATCCCCAAACCGCCCGCGGGCGGCATGCCGTACTCGAGCGCCATGAGAAAATCTTCATCGATGACTTTGTGCTCCCCGATCATTTCTTTCTGCGCAGTCAGGCGCTCCCGCTGAATCGACGGATCGTTTAACTCCGAAAAGGCATTGGCAATCTCCATTCTTGCGATGAAAAGCTCGAACCGATATACGACGGAAGGATCCTCTTCTTTAGCCTTCGCCAAGGGAGTCATGACCGTCGGGTAATCCAAAACAAAGGTGGGATTCCACAATTCCGCTTCCACTTTTTCACCGAATATTTCATTCAGCAAATCGACATCTTCGATGGTGTCCGATGTCTCCAACCCGAGCTTTCCGGCGGCGTCTTTCAAACGACCCGACTCCAACGCCTCTTTAAGATCCATGCCGGTCTTTTGTTTCAAGGAGTCGTAGAACGAAATCCGCTTCCAAGGCCGCTTAAAACTGATGGTTTTGTCTCCGAACGGAATCTCTTCCTTTCCGCATGTCTTGATCACCAGATCCGAAATCAACTCTTCGGTGATATCCATCATATCGTTATAGTCCGCGTACGCTTGATAAAGCTCCAGCATCGTGAATTCCGGATTGTGCTTGGTGGAAATACCCTCATTGCGGAAATTCCGGTTGATTTCATAAACCTTTTCAAATCCGCCGACCAATAACCGCTTTAAATAAAGCTCCGGAGCCACACGCAAATACAAATCGACATGAAGGGTGTTATGATGCGTGACGAAGGGCTTTGCACGCGCGCCCCCGGGAATCGGCTGCATCATCGGCGTCTCCACTTCCATAAATCCCATTTCATCAAGGAACTGACGGATAAACCGGATCATGGAACTCCTTTTCCGGAAAACTTCGCGTACTTCGTCGTTGACGATCAAATCGATGTAACGATGGCGGTATCGCGTCTCGACATCTTTTAAACCATGCCATTTCTCAGGAAGTGTTCGCACAATGGTTGATAGCTTTTTATAGCTTGTAATCCGGATGGACCGCTCGCCCGTTTTGGAAACGAAAAGTTCGCCTTCCATACCGATGATGTCTCCGATGCCTAAACCGGAAAAGCTTTCGAACAACTCATCCCCTAAGGCGTCTTTTTTGGCGTAAATTTGAATGCGGCCCGACCCGTCTTTCAGATCGCAAAAGGCGCTTTTACCCATGATCCGGCGCGCCATCAGGCGTCCGGCCACGCGAACTTTATGGCCTTCCTGAAATTTTTCAAGGATGGATTGGATGGATTCAACCGGAAGAAAGCGGCTTCCGTATTCGGATTGCACTGTATGCATTGTCCTTAGATATTGTGTTTCAATGGGTTAAGTAAAAGAGAAGAGATTATAGTATACCGTGAATCCTGGTGTCAACGTCAGTGCCATAGACGTATCCTCTTTAATTTTTTATAGTTACATCAAGTGACCGAATGTATCAGGATGTCACTGCCCTTAAGAGAAGGCCGGGTGAATAGCGCGTTCTTTACCAAAGGGCTTCAGCGTTACCAGACAGACCGGTAGGACAATCAAAGTGCAAATGAGGGCGAATAAGATGGCTAAACTGGTTAACAGCCCCAAATAGATAGTCGGCCGAAAGCTGGCAAAAATACTGGAAGCAAAACCAACCACTAAAACCAGCGTCGATAGGACCAAAGATTGTCCCACATTTCGAAAAGTATGATGCAGCGACGGTATGTACTGATGTCTGTATCGAAACTCATGGCGAAACCGGTGTAGGAAATGAGTCGAAGCATCCACCACCATCCCCAAGACAATGCTGGAGATCATGGCCGTCGCGGATGAAATTTCGATGTTGATATAACCCATAAATCCGTAAACCGCCAGAATGGGAATGATATTGGGTATTGCGGCCAGCAGTCCCATTTTGATCGAGCGGAAAATAACCGTGATGACCACCAGGATAGAGACAAAGGCAAAGACAAAACCTCGCAGCTGGTATCGGACCAAATTCTTGGCTACATTCCCGAGCAAAACCACGTTCCCCGTAAAATGATAATCGTAAGTATCCGCAAAATGTTTTTTCATATAGTCACGCGTTTCATCTTCCACAAGAGC
>JBFHCO010000019.1:0-20967 GCA_041585205.1 Candidatus Omnitrophota bacterium
CTATTATGATAAACAATATCGCAAACAGCCCAGTGATGATAATCTTAATAAATTGATCTTTGCAATAGATTTAGCAATCGAAAAAGACCCTTTAGAAATATTGAATTATGAAAAAATGGCTGGCGTTTATCTCAGGGCGAATAAGCACGATCTTATAGAAAAAACATTTGAAGAAAAAATGAGACATAATATTCCAGGATTTTATTTAGCTGAAATCAAGGCTAGCGTATTCTATTTTAACGCAATCAATAGATTAAATGACCCAAAAATAAAAAAATATTTTGAAGAAAAAGCAATATACCATTATTTGACAGCAATAGAACTAAATCCAAACATTTCACGTTTCACAAATTATTATGCGATCTTATCAAAGGACGCCAGAGACCGTTTTAATAAATTAATGAGTGAGGGGAAATTGGTCCGAATTCATCAAAACGATTCTTGATCAAGTTATTATATCGAAGTGATTTAAAGCAATGAACATAAGTTGAACATATTTCAAAATTCGTATAAAATAAGTACCAAAATGCCTCACATATCCCTTCTTGAAGTTTAGTAATTCGACTAATTTGAACCATAAACTTATGCGTGACTTCTATTTTGATTACAATGCGACGACGCCGGTATTAACGGAGGTGTTTGCGGCCATGGAGCCCTATTTAAAGGGGTGGTACGCAAATCCTTCGTCGATTCATGCTCCCGGACGCCTGGTTGCGAAGGCCGTGAAGCAAGCTAGAAGGCAAGTCGCAGCGATGCTTTCCTGCAGCGATGAGAAAGAAATCGTTTTCACCAGCGGGGGAACGGAAAGCAACAATGCTGCCATCCGGTCATGCCTGGCGCTGCAGCCGGACAAAAGAGATATCGTAATCAGTTCAATTGAACACTCCAGCATATCTAAACTCTGCAAACAGCTTGAAAAAGAAGGCTATCGGGTCCATCGAATTGCGGTTGACTCCAAGGGTAGTCTGGATCTTGATGAGCTTAAAGGGGCAATCTCCGATCAAACAGCCTTGGTCACGATCATGATGGCCAACAATGAAACCGGCATTTTTTTGCAGTCGGAAGAAATAGGAGGCATTGTCAAGGAACGAGGTGTTTTCTATCATGTTGATGCTGTCCAGGCGGCCGGAAAAGAAACGATTTGCCTCAAGGATTCCACCGTTGATCTCCTATCTCTTTCAGCCCATAAATTTTACGGTCCGAAAGGAATCGGTGTTTTGTTCGTAAAGCGCGACGCTCCTTATCAATCATTGATTTTCGGCGGCAGCCAAGAGCGCGGTCGGCGGGCAGGCACCGAAAATGTGCCCGGCATTGTCGGAATGGGCGCTGCGGCGGCATGGGTGAACCGCAATTTGGAGTCTGAGAAAGTCAACTTAATCCGCCTGCGTGAGGAGTTTGAAAATCAAGTTCAGTCCCTCATTCCGGACGTGACCATCCATGGAGCGCAATCTCGGCGGCTTTGCAATACGAGCAATGTTCGATTCATTCATGTGGACGGAGAGGCGCTTCTTTTTGATCTGGATCAAAAGGGGATTTGCGCTTCCAGCGGTTCGGCTTGCATGAGCGGCGCGCGCGAACCGTCTCCTGTCCTAAAAGCCATGGGGCTGTCAGACGCAGAAGCAAACGGTTCGATTCGTTTCAGCTTTGGTCATGGTACCACGACGGATGAAATCAAGGAGGCCGTACCGGTGATTGCCGAATCCGTCCATCGGTTAAGAGAAATAGAATTAGAAGAGCAGCATGCGGCGTTACATCGCCCTTAAGGAGGAAAAATGGACTTTTTATTGAATCAACCCAACAAGGCGCAAGAAACTCAAAGGATGGAGCAGATCATGCATGAAATGCTCGGACTTCTGGGCGAAAATCAGGAACGTGAAGGTCTTTTAAAAACGCCCAGGCGCGTAGCTCAGTCCTTGAAGTACCTCACGCAAGGCTACCGTCAGGATGTGCAAAAGGTGCTTAATGGAGCCATTTTTGAGGAGCCGTATGATGAAATGGTGGTCGTGAAGGATATCGAGATATTCTCTCTTTGCGAACATCATCTGCTGCCTTTTTACGGCAAGGCGCATGTGGCTTACATCCCTAACGGAAAAATCGTGGGATTGAGCAAGATTCCCCGGATTGTGGATGTATTTGCAAAGCGCCTTCAGGTGCAGGAACGTTTAACCAGTCAGGTCGCCGATTGTTTCATGTCGGCACTCAACCCGCGCGGTGTGGGCGTGGTCATTGAGGCCTTGCACTTATGCATGGCCATGCGGGGAGTCGAGAAAAGCAATTCATTGACCGTGACGAGCTCAATGCTTGGAAATTTCAGAAGTTCGGACCGCGTCCGGCAGGAATTTTTAAGTTTGATCCGCAAATAACCGTATTACTTTGAGAGTTTGGATTCCAGCTCAGCGATTTGTTTTTTCAGCTTTTTAATTTCCTCGTACATCTCTGCAGACCGTAATTGAGCGGCAATCTGCTTTCGGGCTTCCTGATAGGGACGCGCCGGTTCACCGAAGACAATTTGGCGGGGGGGCACTTTTTTCCCGCTGGGAAACCCGGCTCCCGCACCCACCATCACCCAATCTCCGATTTCCACATGATCTCCCAAGCCGACTTTTCCGCCCATGGTGACATGTGATCCGATTTTGCAGCTGCCGGAGATACCCGTTTGAGCTGAAATCACGGTGTGCGAACCGATCGTCACGTTATGACCGATCTGTACCAAATTGTCTATTTTGCAGCCCTTGCCGACTTTCGTGGAGCCCACCGTGGCGCGGTCAATCGTGACGCAGGCGCCGAGTTCAACCTCATCTTCAATAATGACATTTCCGACTTGGGGGACTTTGACTTGACTTTCCGGGGTTGCGACATACCCGAAGCCGTCGGCGCCGATCACGCAACCGCTGTGAATAATCACGGCAGAGCCGATGCGACAGCCGGCGTAGATGACGGTATTAGGATGCAGGATGGATTCGGAGCCGATTGTAACCGATTCACCGATAAAGGCGTTACTGCGAATGACCGCTCCGTCACCGATCTTGGCCTTTTCACAGATGCGGGCAAAAGGCTCGATGGTTACGTCACGGCCGATGGTTGCGGATGAAGCGACTGAGGCCTGCTCCGAAATGCCTTTCGGATAAACAGGAGAAGGATAAAATTCGCTCAATAAACGCGCCCAGGCGAGCTTCGGATTTTCAACCTGGATCAGCGGTTTTGAGGATTTTTGAACGGATGGAGGCACGATCAATCCCGCGATAGCCGTCGATTCCAAGCGGCTCAGATATTTGGCTTGCTGCAAAAAGGTGATGCACCCCGCCTGGGGCGTTTCCATATTGGTGATACCCTCAATGGAAGTCTCCCCATTGCCGATAACTTTACCGTTGATCATTTGGGCTAATTTTACGAGCTTGTGGGCCATAAATGAGCGATTAGTGTAACAATCCGAATATGCTTTGTCAAACAAGCCCCGGTTCATTACAATGGATGCATCCGAATCTCAACCCTTCAAATGAGGATGAAATAATCATGAAAATCAACACTCAATACTTACGCGCCTTTTTTCTCACCGTATCGGTTCTTGCCTTTTCGGGATGCTTTGAGACGGAATTTAAATTTCAAACGATTGTCCATCCGGATGGTTCCGTTTACCGCGAAACAAAGATAGATGGCCGGGGAGCCCACATGTTTAAAGCGCCGAGCGGTCCCGGATGGGAGGTTAAAACCTGGGAAACGAAAGGTGCGGAAACCTTTCTTTTTGACACGTACTACCACATCTTGGCTCACGGCCGGTTTCGAGCGCATGAAGTGATCACGCCCGACTTTCAATATGACATTGAAAAAAATACAGGAGGTGAAATCGAGGAAGCCGACCTGAAACAATTCGAAGAAGCCGGAATTCCGCAGCCTTATCTGGAAAATGTGTTCTCGCGCAACGAAATCAAGATAAACGCGCTCAAGGGATGGCTTACCACAACGTTTATTTATGAAGAGTCCTTCCGCAATGCCGGCGTGATCGAATTGCTCCTCTTGGATGTAAAAGAGGAGATCCGCAAACAGAACCAGCTTAAAAAAATCGAAATGACCGAAGACGAGGTCTTTCAGACGGCGGTTCAACAGCTTGAAAATGAATATCTGTCGGCCTTTCGATTTCGCAGCGAATTATTGTTGCCCGGCAAGATTGTATCCACCAACGCCCACCGATTGGAAAAGGGGAAGGCGGTTTGGGAATTTTCCATGAAGGATTTCGAGGATCGCTTTTCCGGTTACTCTCTGAAAGCGGTCAGCCGTTCGTTGAAGATTTCCGGAATTATTTTCCTGATTGCGGGTGGCGTCGTTGCGTTTGCTTTGATTATTTTGATTGTGATCGGCATGCGCACTTACAAGAAGGGCTCGGCGGAAGGGAAGAGAAAAAAGAAAAAAACTTGAATCAATCAGTCAAAAGTTATTTCGTTCGAATCGGCCGCGGTCATATAATCTTTCAAATCCGCCCTGGATAGGACGCCGATGTTCCATTCGAGGAGCCGGCGTTGATGGTCTTCATTAATCAGATCCTGCGCATACTGCTGCCGTAGCGTATCATCTAAGCCGCTTTCGGAAGCCTCTGTTTTGTTTGAAATAAAAAAAACATAATATCCCATAGCGCCGGGAACGGGAACGGATACGGTTCCGGATTTCAGGTCGCCGATGCGGCGAGCATCCTGTTCAGAAATCCGCCGATTGCGCAGCAGGTTCAATATATTAGTTTTCGCTATCTTTTGGGAACTTCCGGCCGGTAGCGTCGCCAAGGCTTCTTTCCAGCGGTCGGTATCATCGTGGACTTTCTCATAGAATTGCATCGCATCCTCAAGCGTTTCAAAAGTGGCCATGTCGGCTTCGAGTGTCGTTCTATCCAAAAACATCCTGTTTTGAATTTGTTCGTCGCCGGGAATACCGGCTTTTGCCTCGTCTAAGACTCTTTGCATGAGTTTTTGAATGCGCAGCATTTCACGGACTTGGCTTTCAAATTCCTGCGGCGTCTCCCGCAACGCGTTTTCAAGAAAGCGCTTGTAGTACTGCGGGGTCAAGTCGGTCACACCTTGCGCGGAAAAAATTCGCGTGATCTCATGCCTGACCTCATCATCGGAGACCTCGATACGTTGTCTCTTTGCCTCACGGGAGTAGATGATGTTTTGCCAGGTTTGCATTCGGATTTGCACCGGATCCGTCGGCGCCTCGCCGTTGAAGGTGAACCGCTGGCTTGCCCGATAAAATCGGTTGAATTCCTGAAAGTTGACACCCTTTCCGAACACTTCGCCCGCAATACGGCCTTCTTTGCGAAAAGAGGTGCCGACCGAGTACCCGCCCCACAAGGCAAAAGAGACGATCACGGTCCAAATGATGATTTTTGTATTTTTCCGCAATGCTTTAAGCATGAATTTGGCTTTCGCTTCCTTTCGATCAGATGAAAAGAGGCTCCATCTTAATTCAAAAACGCGGAATTGCAAAATAAAAATCAGGAAGAGGACCGTCGGTAAGGCTCAATTGACACGCTAAAATTCTTTTAGTATGATACGCAAATGGAACACCCTTTATCACCAAAGTTCATCCCAGATAACGAGTTAAACCCAATGGCCAAAGGCACAAAACCGCTTGTCGGTTTCGTCTCTTTGGCTTTTTCTTTGCAAGCCCATACGGAGTTGAGCTATGCCTGAATTTATCGGTCGCGACCGCAAAGCCCGTCGCGCATATGGTTTCGATGAGATTGCCCTGGTTCCGGGAGAGGTGACCTTAAATCCCGAGGAAGTCGATATTCAGCTGAAAATCGGAAATACGACCTTTGAAATCCCTTTTTTGGCGTCCGCGATGGACGGGGTGGTCGATCCGCGCTTTGCCATCGCCATGGGAAAGCTGGGCGGAATCGCCGTCTTGAATTTGGAAGGGATTTACACGCGTTATGAAGACTATCAGTCGATTTTAAATGATATTGCGAAAGCCACGCCTGAGAAAGCAACGCAGCTGGTGCAGAAGTTGTATGTGGAACCCATCAAGGAAAAGTTGATCGCCAAGAGAATCAAAGAAATCAAAAAGGCAAAAGTTCCCTGCATTGTCAGCTCGATTCCCCAACGCGCCGAAAAATTCGGAAAGATCGCCGAAGAGGCGGGCGCGGATATTTTCGTGGTTCAATCCACCGTGACGACGGCTCAACATTTGTCTAAAGCTTATGAAGTGGTCGATTTCAAAAAGTTTTGCTCCAAAATGAAAATTCCCGTCATACTCGGAAACTGCGTCACATACAAAGTGGCGCTTGATTTAATGGAAACGGGTTGTTCGGGTCTTTTAATCGGCATCGGACCGGGGTCCGCCTGCACCACACGCGGTGTTTTAGGTCTTGGAGTACCGCAAGTGACCGCGATCACGGACTGCGCCTCCGCGAGGGAATTTTACTTCAAGAAGACCCGCCGCTATGTTCCGATCATTGCGGATGGTGGTATGTCGACCGGGGGCGATATTTGCAAGGCCTTTGCTTGCGGCGCGGATGCCGTGATGATCGGTTCGGCCTTCGCACGTACGGAAGAGGCGCCCGGAAAGGGTTTTCACTGGGGCATGGCGACACCGCATGCCAACTTACCGCGGGGTACGCGCATTCGCGTCGGTACCACCGGAACGCTTGAAGAGATTCTTTATGGGCCCGCGAAACTGGATGACGGTACACAAAATCTTGTCGGAGCGCTCCGGACCTGCATGGGTAATGTAGGAGCCAAAAACATCCGTGAAATGCAGCTGACAGAAATTGTGATTGCTCCCGCCATCCGCACCGAAGGAAAATTGTTCCAAGCCGCCCAGCGTGTCGGAATGGGTAAATAAGCGCTTATTCCGGGACAAAATTTATGAACGAAAGCATCGTTATTTTGGATTTTGGTTCCCAATATACCCAGTTGATCGCACGCCGGGTACGGGAGCATAAGGTCTATTCAAAAATCCTTCCCTATCACGCGACAATCGACCAAATTCTGACCGAAAGACCGCGCGGGATTATTTTTTCCGGATCCCCATCCAATGTTTACAATTCTAAGGCGCCATTTCCGGATTTTCATATCTTTGAGCTCGGCCTGCCCATTCTCGGGATATGTTACGGACTTCAATTAATCGGCCATCATTTCAAAGGGAAGGTGCATCGTTCACATCAACGCGAATACGGTTTTGCCGAATTGCGCGTGGACAAATCAAACGGTTTTTTTCACGGATTACCGAAAAAGCTGACTTGTTGGATGAGTCATGGCGATAAACTCGACCGTTTGCCACCCGGTTTTGTCAAATTAGCCCATACCGCGAACGCTCCCATCGCCGCTGTGGCGAATCTCAAAAAGCAGATTTACGGTGTTCAATTTCATCCGGAAGTCGTCCATACGCCATTGGGTTCCAAGCTGCTTAAGAATTTCTTATTCCGCATTTGCGGCTGTGAGGGAGATTGGACCCCAGCCTCCTTTATCGAAGAGACAGTCAAACGCATTCGCGAGCAAGTCGGAAAGAATAAAGTGGTGCTTGGGCTCTCGGGAGGGGTGGACTCCTCCGTCGCGGCCGTCTTAATTCACAAAGCCATCGGCAAGCAGTTGACCTGCATCTTTATTGATAATGGTCTTTTAAGGCTGAAAGAGGCCGAAAAGGTCAAAAGGACATTCCGCGGTAAGTTTAAAATGAATCTTAAATTTGTCGATGCGCGCAATGTTTTTATCAGAAATTTAAGAGGGGTGGAGGATCCGGAAAAAAAGCGCAAAATCATCGGCCACGTTTTTATCCGTGAATTCGAAAAGGCGGCCAAGAAATTAGGACGCGTTCCGTTCCTGGCGCAAGGCACCCTCTATCCGGATGTCATCGAATCCGTTTCCGTCCACGGCGGTCCCACCAGTACGATCAAGAGCCATCATAATGTCGGCGGACTACCCGAAAAAATGCGTTTTAAATTGGTGGAGCCCCTGCGGGAATTATTCAAAGACGAAGTTCGCGCTGTCGGCCGCGCCTTGAATTTGTCTTCAGACATTGTTGATCGGCAGCCTTTCCCGGGTCCGGGGCTTGCCGTGCGGATTATCGGAAGCATTACCGAGGAACGTTTGGAATTGTTGCGTAAGGCCGATTGGATTGTCATTGATGAAGTCAAGCGCGGGGGTTATTATCACCGTCTGTGGCAGGCCTTCGCGGTGCTGCTGCCCATTCAAAGCGTGGGCGTCATGGGAGATGAGCGAACTTATGAAAATGCACTCGCGATACGTGCCGTGACTTCTCAGGACGGAATGACGGCCGACTGGGCCGAATTGCCCCGCAATTTGCTCGTCCGGATGTCCAACCGCATCATTAATGAGGTGCGGGGAATCAACCGGGTCTGCTATGATATTTCAAGTAAGCCGCCCGCCACGATTGAGTGGGAATAGAATCAATTCCTAGGAGCGTTTATCGTCTATGCCGCATAGCGATTTTGTCCATCTGCATTGTCACACCAAGTACAGCCTTCTGGACGCCTCTTCGAAAATCGATCAACTGATCCGCCGCGCCGTCGAATTGAAGTTTCCCGCTCTGGCCATGACGGATCATGGCAATCTCTTCGGCGCCATCGAATTCTATACGCAGGCCATCAAACAAGGTATCAAACCGATCATCGGCCTTGAGGCCTATGTGGCACCCGGCTCGCGGTTCGAAAAGCAGGCGCATGGCATCAAAGAGGCCTCTTTTCATCTGACGTTGCTGGCGCGAGATGAAACGGGTTATAAAAATCTGATGAAATTAACCAGCATCGGTTATTTGGAAGGATTTTATTACAGACCTCGCATTGATAAAGAAGCCCTCAAGCAGCATCATGAAGGGTTGATCGCGCTCTCAGGCTGCCTGAAGGGGGAAATTCCTTATTACCTTTGCAATGGTCAGGAAGAGCAAGCCAAGCGAGCCATCGAAGAATATATCGAGATTTTCGGAAAAAAAGATTTTTTTCTGGAGCTGACGGATCAAGGGTTGGAGCCTCAAAAAGGATTGCTTAAAACATTTCCAAGTCTTGCGAAGCATTACGGGATCAAAACGGTCGCCACCAATGATGCGCATTACATCGCCCGCCAGGATGCCCGCGCCCACGACGCTCTGATTTGCATCGGGACGGGGTCGGCGCTGGATGAACCGCACCGCATGCGTTATCAAGGAGACAACTATTTTTTGAAATCAGCGGAGGAAATGAAAGAAATCTTTAAAGATGTCCCCGAAGCGATTCAGACTACATTAGAAATCGCGGAGCGCTGCAATCTGGAATTGGAATTTGACAAAACTTACCTGCCGCGCTTTGACCCTCCAAAAGGCAAAACACTCGAAGTTTATGCCGAAGAACTCTGCTTGCAGAATCTGAAAGACAGATTTAAAGACGGCATCCCTGATGATTATAAATCCCGTCTCCGTTTGGAACTGTCGGTCATTAATAAAATGAAATACACCAGTTATTTTTTGATTGTCTGGGATTTTATCCGTTATGCGAAGGAAAACGGCATCCCGGTCGGTCCGGGGCGCGGTTCGGCCGCGGGCAGTTTGGTCGCTTACGCTTTGGGCATCACCGATATCGACCCTATTCAACACGGCCTTCTGTTTGAACGATTTCTCAATCCGGATCGAGTCAGCATGCCGGATATTGATATCGATTTCTGCTATGAACGCAGAGAAGAAGTGATTGATTATGTCAGGCGTAAATACGGAACCGACAACGTCGCGCAGATTATCACGTTCGGGACCATGGCGGCACGCGCCGTGGTGAGGGACGTGGGACGCGTGATGGGTCTATCCTATCAAGAAGTGGACCGGTTGGCCAAACTGATACCGGCGGAACTTAATATTACGATCCAGAGCGCGCTGGAGCGCGAACCAAAATTGAAGGAACTTGCCACGACGGATGCCCGCATCGGTCAGTTAATCGAAACGTCTCAAGCTCTGGAAGGGCTGACGCGGCACGCCTCCACGCATGCGGCCGGCGTTGTGATTTCGGACGTGCCTCTGACGGAGCATGTCCCGCTTTTTAAAACGGATGAGCAGGTATCCACGCAATACTCCATGAAAGATCTTGAAAAGATCGGCTTGCTTAAAATGGATTTTTTGGGGCTTAAAACGTTGACCATGGTTCACCATACGATTCGGCTGGTCAACAAAACGAGGGGAATTGATCTGGATTTGAAAGATCTTAAGCTTGATGATCCGCCGACCTTTGAAATGCTCGGCCGTGCAGAAGCGCTGGGGGTATTCCAGCTTGAAAGCAGCGGTATGCGGGATTTGCTGAAAAAGATGAAACCAACCAAATTCGATCATTTGGTGGCGTTGCTTGCGCTCTACCGCCCCGGCCCGCTGGGCAGCGGCATGGTGGATGATTTTATCCGACGCATGCATGACCCGACGCTGATTAAATATGATCACCCGGCGCTCGAACCGCTTTTACGAGAAACCTACGGCGTCATCTTGTATCAAGAGCAAGTCATGAAAATCGTCAGTGAATTGGCGGGTTTTACTCTGGCTCAAGCTGATTCGCTGCGGCGTGCGATCGGAAAAAAAATCCCCGAAATCATGGATCGTGAAAAGAAGGCTTTCTTGGAAGGGGCCCAGAAAAAAGGGATTCCCACGGCCGTGGCGGAACGAATTTGGAACCTCATCGACTATTTCTCGGGTTACGGCTTCAATAAATCCCATTCGACCGCCTATGCCATGATTTCCTACCAAACCGCTTATCTCAAAGCGCATTTTCCGTTGGAATTTATGACCGCCTTGCTGACGTCGGAAATGGCAAATACGGATAAGGTGGTCCGATATATCGAAGAAACGCGCAAAATGGGAATTGAAATCAAACCGCCATCGGTCAATGAAAGTTACTCCGAATTTACATGTGCCGGAAATTACATTCGCTTCGGGTTAACCGCCGTTAAGAATGTGGGTTCTACTGCCATCGAATCGATCCTGGAATGCCGCGAAAAAGGGGGAAACTTTCAATCCTTTTTCGATTTTACGCAGCGCGTGGATCTGCGTACCTGTAACCGGAAAGTTCTGGAGAGTTTGATCAAATGCGGCGCCTTTGACGAATTCGGAATGCGCAGGGCTCAACTGATGGCCTTGACGGACCGCGCGCTCGAAATGGGAAATCAATTTCAAAAAGACCGACACCGTGGGCAGTTGTCTTTTTTTGGAGGCGATGCCGGTACGCAAACATTCGACGCCGTTCATCAGGATATTCCGGACATTCCGGAATGGCCGGAAAGCCAATTACTTGCTTATGAACGAGAATTGATCGGTTTTTATGTGACATCACACCCTCTCGCCAATTATGCCAAGGTATTGAAAAATTACGCGTCCGCTTCAACGGATACGCTGAGCGAATTCCGGGATCAAACCGAAGTGACGTTGGGCGGGATCGTGGATCAGCTGAAGGAAATTGTGACCAAAAAAGGCGATAAAATGGCGTTTGTCACGCTGCAGGACTTGAGCGGATCCTGTGAAGTGATCGTATTTCCAGATTTGTATAAAGATTCAACCGAATTGATCAAAAAGGATGCGACGCTTTTTGTGAGGGGCAAGATCAATGCCCGTGACGATATGCCGAAAGTCCTTGCTGAAGAAATCGTGGCATTGGATGAAGTGCAAAAGCGCTTCACACGCATGGTTTCGATCAATCTCAATACGGCCGGCTTGGATCCGACTCTATTGGCTGAGATTAAAAAACTCCTTCTGCATCATAAGGGGAAGACGCCTGTCTACTTGACGTTCCGCGATCATAAGGGGCGCACAGCCGTGCTTTCATCCGGGGAGGACGTCAAAGTAGAGGTATCAGATCAGCTATTTGGCTCACTCGAGAAATTAGTTGGCGAGAATGCGGTTAAGATCCGCTAATTTCCCACCGTAAAACTCAGCATATCACGCCCGCCCTTTAATTTTCGTAACTATCTGCTATAATTAAAGTTAGGTAGGAAAGTGGCGCTTTTAGAGAATATGCACCCATAGTATCAGAATGTTATAACTCCCTATTGGAGAAGAAGTTATAACTGAAATATGCTTGACAACCTTGTGTGAATCTGTTAGGTTTTTCGTATCTATAAACAGCATAAACGGTTGTAACATCAAAAGGTGGTAATCGAATGGACTCCCGAACGAGTCAGAAGGAGAAGGGGAGGTGAGTACCGTGACCAAAAAAGACATTGTGATGCGGGTATCGAACGATACGAATCTCACCCAGATTGATGTCAAAAAAATCGTCCAACGGACTCTTGATGTCGTTGTGGAAAGCTTGGAGCGCGGAGAAACGGTCGAACTAAGAAATTTCGGAGTCTTTAAGGTAAAAAATCGCCGAGGACGATTGGGCAGAAACCCACGGACAGGAGAAGAAGTCTCGGTACCGGAAAAAAAGGTTGTGGTATTCAAGCCGGGATTAATTCTTAAGCATAAAGTAAAATAGGTTTTAAAAACCTGAGCAAATCCGCTCAGGTTTTTTGCTTCTCGGTGGGGGAGGTTGCGATGCCGGAAAAAGGCAAAGTTAAGTGGTTTTCCAATGTGAAGGGTTACGGCTTTCTCGAAAAAGAAGGCGGCGGTCAAGATATCTTTGTTCACTATTCGGTTATCCAAGGGGAAGGTTACAAAACGCTCGAATCAGGAGAAGAAGTTACATTTGAAATTGTTCAAGGTGACCGAGGCCCCCAAGCTCAAAACGTTGTTCGTGCAAGCAAGCCCGCCAAAAAGGAAGAAGGCGGCGCCGCAGGTCAAACCGCTGCCGGAAGTAAAGGCTCCTAGTCGTTTCTTTCCCCCGTACGAGGTTGTTTGGGCCGCGTCTTTAGCGCAGATTCAAACCTCTTATTTCATATCAAAAGCAATCCGGATCCCGGTTACATGAAATCAAGAAGACGGTTAAGGCGATTTTTTTCGTCACAGCAGCTTCCCCTACCAGGCCACAGTTTAAATCTTTCCAAAGACGAGACGCATCATTTGAGGGATATACTGAGAATCCGCGAAGGGGATCGCTGCCTGGTCACAGACGGCAGCGGACAGGAGGCGGAAGCTGAAATTTGCGCATTTCTGAGGGATGGCCGCGCTCAACTGGCAGTGCGGCGCATGGTAGGGCGGAACAAGGACAACGAGCATAAAATTCATCTCAGGATGGCGCAAGCGCTCCCCAAACAGGGTAAATTGGATTTCTTAATCGAAAAAGCCCAGGAGCTTGGCGTGCAGGAATTTTGGCCCATTGAAACGGATCATAGCGTAGTAAGGCTGACGCAGGAGCACCGCTTGAAAACAGCGGATCGTTGGCGGAAAAAAGCCATCGCCGCAACCAAGCAATCCGGTTCCTTACAACTCATGCAGATCCAGGATGTGCAGCCGTTTCAAAAGGCATTGGAATCCGTGCCCGCAAAGGATAAAATCACTGTCTTAGATCCGGATCCTGACGCGCGCCCATTTGCCGATTGGGTTGAAGAGTTAAAATCAGAAAAATTCCCGTTCGCGTTGACGGTGTTCCTGGGTCCGGAGGGCGGATTTTCCGAAAGAGAAATCGAACACGCGCGTTTGCTGCGTGAGAAGGGCCGTCCGATTGAGTTCGTGTCCTTGGGAAATTCAATTTTGCGGCTTGAAACCGCTTTCATCGGTGTCGTTTCAACTTTGAGGTTGCTTTTTTTATGACGCAAAGCGTTCGTTTTATAACTTTGGGCTGTAAAGTCAATCAATATGAGTCACAGGCCATGCGGGAGTCTTTGGAATCGCGGGGAGTCCGGGAATGGTCTAAGGACGCGCCTTTGCGGAATGATTCCGCGGTTGATTTTGTGGTCATCAATACTTGCACGGTTACTCAAGTCGCCGACAAAGAAAACCTTTATTGGATTCGCCGCGCCCGCCGCGAGCACCCACGGGCGAAAATCGTCGTCACGGGATGTTTTGTCGGACGCAATTACGGTGAAATTGAGTCCATTCCGGATGTGGATCTCATTTTGGCAAACGAGGATAAAAGTGAATTAACGGATCGCTTGCTGGGGGGATGCGGCGTGCCTTCCGTTCAGGATGACGGCTTGCGTCGCGAGCGCCGTCGGCGTTTTACGCCTTTAACGATTTCGCGCGCTCAAGGGAAAAGCCGCGCGTTTGTAAAGATTCAAGACGGATGCAATCACGCCTGTTCTTTTTGCAAAGTGGTCTTGGTACGGGGTCGTTCCCGCAGTAGGATGCTCAAGGACATCGTTGAGGAAGCGCACCGGCTCAGTGACAGCGGATATCGTGAAATCGTTTTGGCCGGGATTCAGCTTGGGGCGTATGGCGACGATTTGAATCCGCGAATTCATCTTGTGGATGTGCTTGAAGCCTTGACACATGTCGGCGGAATTGAAAGACTGCGTTTAAGCTCGATTGAGCCCACGGATGTGCGGCCGGAATTGATAGAAGCGCTGGCGACCCTTCCTCAATGCTGTCCTCATCTCCATATCCCTTTGCAAAGCGGCGATAACGCGATCTTGGAGCGGATGAACCGCCGTTACAGCCGGGAATTTTATATAGATTTAATCGAACGATTAAAGTCACAACTACCCGATTTTTCCCTGACCTTGGACGTCATGGCTGGGTTTCCGGGCGAGGAAGAGCGGCATTTTGAGAATACCGCGCAACTTCTTGACCGGGTGCGGCCGCTTAAATGCCATGTCTTTCCTTACAGTCGGCGCGATGGCACGCGCGCGGCGCGTTGGACGGATGTACCGGCCGCCGCAGTTCGCGGCCGTGTGGATGCATTAATCGCAAAGGATAGGATCATCGGACGGGCAATAAGATTGAAATATCTGAATCGTGTGATGAACGTGCTGGTGGAAAAAATCATCAAAGGGAATCTCGTCCAAGGAATTACTTCTAATTATCTTAAGGTGTGTTTTCAAGCGCAACACGATGCGGTCGGAAACATCTTCCCCGTTCGTTTTATGGATCTTCAAGACGATCTTTTTCTGGGACGAATCGAACAAGCGGTTATATCCGCGTAAAGGAGTTTCAGCATGGAGCAAATCAAGGCATGGTGGACTCAAATCCAGCAAAGCAACCTTTGGCAATCCGTTTTCAGCCGCTGGCTGTGGAATGAGTGGATTGCATTTGTATTTTTATGTTTCGGTTTCGTTCAAGGTATACGTAAAGGATTCGGCGCTATGTTCGCAGGCGTCGTGCAAATGATTTTGGTGATCACGCTCACATGGCATTTTTACCGCATGATCAGCCAACGTTTTGTGGAATATGCGGGATTTATACCCGTCGATGCGCGGTTGATGATATTTTATGCGGTGACCGGTTTTATCTTTTGGGCTGTCGTGCATTTTACCTGGACTCAGGTTGCGCGACTTTTCAAAGTGGAGATTAAGCCGGGATTTCGCCTGTACGGAGGAGCCATCTTCGGCATTTTGTACGCGTATTTATTATGGGCCTTTCTCGCGCATATCGTGATCTTAAGCCCTTGGGGCCATTTGAGTGCGGTCTTTACCGATGAGGGTTCAATTTCAGGCTCCTTTGTGGCCAAGACGGCTCCGTTCATTCATGATTCCGTCATGAAACCGGTGCGGTATGTCGTCGGCATGTTTCAATCCGGTTAGAGGGTTCAATCCGAATCAATATGCGTTACGATGAAAATTTGATCGATCAAGTCCAATCTGCCAATGACATCTCGGATGTTGTCGGTCAGTACGTCAAATTGAAAAGAACGGGCCGCAACCTTAAAGCCTGCTGTCCGTTCCATCAGGAAAAGACTCCGTCTTTCATGGTGCAGCCGGAAAAACAAATTTTTCACTGTTTTGGCTGCGGTGTCGGCGGCAATGTCTTCAGCTTTTTAATGCGGCATGAAAATATGAGTTTTCCGGAGGCCTTGCGACATTTAGCGGAACGGGCGCATATCCGTCTGCCGGAACCTTCGAAGCGCGCGCAGGATGACAGACCTTCCGAACGTGAACTGATCTATGCTGCTTATGAACACGCCGTGCAATACTATCATTCCGAGTTCATGCATCCCGAAAGGGGCCGCGCGGCGCGCGACTATTGGAAACAGCGGGGTTTTTCGGCGGAGACAGCCAAAGAATTCCGGATCGGATGGGCGGCTCCGGAGTGGCGCGGCTTACTCGAGTATTTAAGCCGCAAGGGCTTTAAAGACACGCTGCTGTTGCGAGCGGGGCTTGTTTTACGGTCGTCCAAGGGGAATCTCTACGATGTTTTCCGAGGCCGATTGCTCTTTCCGATTCAAAACCTGCAGGGCAAAGCCATCGGATTCGGCGGCCGGCTGATCGGGGAAGGCGACGGTCCGAAATATCTCAATTCATCGGAAAATCCTGTATTTCAAAAGCGCAAGGAGCTTTTCGGCCTGCATCAGGCGAAAAAACATATCGACCGGCAATATCCCCGGCTTTATGTGGTTGAAGGATATCTCGATTTTTTGCAGCTTTATCAAGCCGGATTTAAGTGCACGGCAGCGACCTTGGGGACGGCATTAACCGAAGATCATGTGCGAATGCTGAAGCGTTTTGCCGAAGAGGCGATCGTGATTTACGACGGCGATAAGGCCGGAGAGGCGGCGGCGCTGCGAGGGCTGGAGGTGTTTCTCGAGGGCGGGATGAATGTACGATTGTTGCGCATGCCGAAGGGGACGGATCCGGATGATTACATTAAAAATAACGGCGCAGCTCCTTTTCAATCTTTGTTGGATACCGCCACGGATTTTTTTGATTACAAACTGGAAATCGCGCTGGATCGCTATAAACCGGACAACCCCCTCGGCTTGGTCAAAATCACCAATGAATTCATAGAAACGTTGTCCAAAATCGAAAACCCGATATTACTCACGCACTATCTCAAGCGCTTGGCCCAATCCCTTCATTTGGATGAAAATTCGCTTCGCACGGAACTTGCGAAGCTTAAAAAGAAAACTTCGGAACGCGAAATGAAATCCGCCTCCGCCCCGGCCGATGTCGTAAAAAGGTCCGCATCCGCGCAGGCAAGGGACGAGATTATATTGCTGGCCGCGATGATCGAAGACGGCGCTTTGCGTCAAACCGGCCTCGATCGTCTGCGTACAGAGGATTTTGAAAATACGGATGTGCGTCAATTATTTCATATGCTCAAGAAAATGGCGGAACAAAACGAGGCCGTTCAGTGGGCGCGATTTCTGAATCATTGTGAGAATGAAGAGCTTAAATCGGAATTGGTCCAAGTCTCTTCCATGGAATGGACGCCGGAGGATTTGAAAAGAGCATTTGCGGACTGTTTCGTCAGGATCAAGAAAAAGAAGCTCGAAAAGCGCCTCGAGGAACTCCGTAAGTCCATCGAGAAGGCGGAGCGCGAAGGAGATCAAGATCGCGTCGGCATCTATATCAAGGAGTATCAGTCTCTGCTGCAGCAAGTGAAGGTATGATAACCACTTAGACAAAATCCCGCCGCATATTAATTTGTCTGGTGTCTACAAGCCAAATCCGTATAATACTTCGCCTATGAAAACGGCCAAAAAAAAGAGCTCAACCAAGAAAAAAAATATCAAGAAGAAAGCAGTCAAAATGAGTCCATCTCTCGTCGCAGCAAAAAAGAAAAGCCCTAAGCCCGCTGCTTCCAAGCAGTTAGATTTCGGCAAAGCCATGGAAAAATTGCTGAATTTGGGCCGTAAACACGGTTACGTGACGCATCAGCAAATCCAATCTCTGCTTCCCGAAGACGTCACATCCTCCAAAAGAATTAAAAAAGTCATTAAAACGCTTGAACGGGAAAAAATTGCGGTCTCAACCCATGCAGTGGAAGCGCAAAAGCAGTCCGCGCCTTCCGCAAAGGAGGACAGCCAAAAACAGGAAAAGGACAGCGACGACGAAAAGGAATCCATTGCCGATTACGGGCGCGTTCGCATGGATGATCCCGTGCGTATGTATTTGCGGCAAATGGGTCAGATTCCGCTTTTGACGCGCGAGCAGGAAATTAATCTCGCCAAAAAAATCGAAGATTCGGAAGATGATTTGAAGCGCGCCGTCTATCAGATGAAGGCGGTCCGTCACGAGGTGCTCGAACTTTCAAGCAAGATCTTGGAAGGCGAGATGAATCTTGAATCCATCATTGATGAAGATCAGGAATCAAAAATTATTCTCACCAAAAGAAAGCTCAAAACACTCATCCGCAAATTGCGCGCCTCACGCAAGGAATCAAGCCTTGAAAACCTGCTCATGCAATTTAATTTAAGCATCGGAATTGTGGAGCAGATCATAGCGAATCTGAGATTTAAATTACGCAAGCTGAAGCAAAACCGCGATGATATCGTAAAACTGCGTAAACGCCGCGTCCGGGGTAAAATCAGCCAGATTGAAGAGCAAAATCGCCAAATTTTAAGAGAACTCGCCGAATCTGAGAAAAAGGTATACGAGCACTTCAAACTCATACAAAAAAGAGAACGCGAGCTCTCCAAAGCGAAAAAGGCATTGGTCGCGGCCAATTTGCGTTTGGTGGTTAGCATCGCCAAAAAATACACCAATCGCGGGTTGTCCTTTCTTGATTTGATTCAAGAAGGGAATATCGGACTCATGAAGGCCGTCGATAAATTCGAATATAAACGCGGCTATAAGTTTTCCACATATGCCACCTGGTGGATCCGGCAAGCCATTACGCGTTCCATCGCGGATCAGGCCCGCACCATCCGCATTCCGGTGCACATGATCGAGACCATCAACAAATTTTACCGCGCCTCAAGGCATCTTGTTCAGGAAACGGGAAGAGAACCGACCCCCGAAGAAGTGGCGCGCGTGATGAAGATGCCGATTGATAAAGTCAAAGGCATTCTAAAAATCGCGCAGGAACCCATCAGCTTGCAGACGCCGATCGGGGATGAGGGCGACGCCAGTTTCGGCGATTTCATCGAAGATAAAAGCGCCGTCTCACCGGCCAATGCCACGGCATACAGCATGTTGAAAGAGCAAATGGATGACGTCTTGCTGACGTTGAATGAAAGAGAAGAAAAAGTGCTGCGGTTGCGATTCGGTATCGGGGACGGATATCCCCGCACTTTGGAAGAGGTGGGGCAGATCTTTAACGTCACGCGCGAACGTGTCCGGCAAATTGAAGCGAAGGCGCTCAGAAAACTGCGTCATCCGACCCGTTCCCGCAAGCTCAAGAATTTCCTGGATATCAAACTCAGCGAATAAAACCGCTACGCATGCCGTTAATACCTAATAGTCATCACGTCTCGAGCATCGCCATCATTCTGCCCGCATTCAAGGGCCTGTAGCTCAGTTTGGTTAGAGCAGCCGACTCATAATCGGTTGGTCCCTGGTTCAAATCCAGGCGGGCCCAATTCTGGTTCTCCGCCGGAGGCGGATCCGCCAACGCTTTGTGGCGGAAAATCCAGGCGGGCCCACTTCCACCCCCACATCCGAAAAGAAACAAATTTGTCACGGCTAAACATTTATGTCGATCAGCCGATAATCCAATAATCCAAAAAAGGGATTAAACCGCCTTTTTATGCCTTTTGGGTAATTTGGATTTAAGCTTGACAAGATCCGTATAGAACATAAAATGCGTTCTCATAAGGGATTTACTTTATTTCGGTGCAATTGGCACAGGAATTGAATAACAAACATAAAGTAAATTTTTTTTGTTCAATTAGTTTTTTAATTAAAGGAAGTTTTAACCAAGGGAGGAGTAGAAACATGAAATCAGCGCTCAAGTTGATGGGACTGATGTTTCTATCTGTTACGTTATGCCTGTCCGGCACGGCGTTTGCGGATGAAAACGAAGTTGTCGATCTCAAAAATCAAATCACAGAACTCCAAAAAGAACTCGATAACGTCAAAAAACAAATCCGCGGTATGCAGCCGGCCACGACCTATGCCGCCCCCGAGGCGCCGCAGGGCGGATTGATCCGCACCATGCAGGACATTACCATGGGCGGTCATATTGACACTCAGTGGAATAACAATTTCAGGCAGCCGCCGGTCGACGGGACTTTTTCGTCGACCAATCCGGGTCGCATTTTCGACAATCACGCCGGCGACTTTTCAGTCAATAATGCCGAAATTTATTTCGAGAAAGCTGCCGTAGAAGCTAAAGACGCGGGCTTTCGCATTGATTTAAACTTCGGAAATGACGCGCTCGTTGTCGATGCCGATGGCGATGATGATACCGTCAATCTTCAGCAAGCTTATGTGGAATACATTGCTCCATTAGGTTTTTTTGAAGGTAACAATGTGCTTCCCAGCCAAGTCAAAATCATGGCCGGCCGTTTTGCAACGCTTGCCGGGTATGAAGTGATCGAAGGACCGGCTAATTACAACATTTCAAGGTCCTTTACGTTTGGATATTCTTTACCTTTCATCCACACGGGCGTTCGCACCAACTTTGGACTGTTCAATGATTACTTTGACGTCTATTTGGGTGTGAATAACGGTTGGGATCAACCCATTGACAATAACAGTTACAAAACCCTTGAATTCGCAATCGGCTATGATCCTTTCGAGAAGCTCTCCATGTTTCACTCGTTTTATTGGGGTGGTGAGAAGGATGATACCGGTGCCGGCAAGCGCTGGTTGATGACGCATGTTGCAACCTATAGCCTCACCGACAAGTTAACCCTCGTTGCGAATGTGGATATCGGTACAGAGCACAATATTCCGGATGGAACCGTTCCCGCATATCAAACCAACGATGCGGCTTGGTGGGCCTTCGCGGGTTATGTCAACTATCAATTCACGGATAAATTCTCCACGACAGCGCGTTATGAAATCTTCTATGATGACGCAGTCGCGCGCACAGGGATCGGCGGACGCTTCTTCGCCCAAACCTATACAGCCGAATATAAGCTGCATGAAAACTTGATCGCTCGCGGCGAATTCCGCCACGATGTCAATCAAGATAACAGCTTATTCTCAGGTGTGAGCGGTGCATCAGAAGTGAATGATGACAGCTCGCAGTCGACCATTGCTGCTCAGCTGATTTATTTGATTTAAGTCCGAAGCAGTACCCAAAAACCCCGGTCTTTCATAC
>JBFHCO010000020.1:0-20919 GCA_041585205.1 Candidatus Omnitrophota bacterium
CATCGGACTTATGGATCAGCATTATATCGAGATGGGAAAAAGAAAATAATTGAATATTCACGAATATCAGGCCAAAGAAATATTTAAGCGGTACGGCATCCCGACTTATAGCGGGCGCGTGGCTGAATCAGCCGACGAAGTATTTGATATCGCGAAGGAATTGGAATCACCGGATTTCAGCATGGCTGTCAAAGCGCAGGTGCATGCCGGCGGGCGCGGTAAGGGCGGGGGCATTAAAATCGTCAAAACCGCGGACGAAGCGCGCGATGCGGCGAAGAAAATCTTAGACAAGCCGCTTGTGACGCCTCAAACGGGCCCCGAAGGCAAGCCGGTTCGCAAAATCCTTGTGGAACGAACCGTATCCATCAGCAAGGAATATTATGCCAGCATTGTCCTTGACCGCGCCGTTGCACAGCCTTGCCTGATTGCCTCCGAAGCGGGCGGGATGGAAATTGAAGAAGTCGCGGAAAGCCACCCTGAAAAAATATTGAAGGTACATTTTTCACCCACCGAAGGTTTGAACACGGCCGATGCCAAAAAAATCGCATCCGAGCTCACTCAAAATGCAGAACATGTCGCAATCTTCACGCGGACATTTCAGGCGATGGCAAAATTGTTTCTCGAATTGGACGCGTCCCTTGTCGAAATCAACCCGCTTGCTGTGATGCAAAGCGGCGAAGTCATCGCAATTGATGCCAAAATCAATTTTGATGTTCACGCCCTGTTTCGCCATCCTGATATTGCGGCCTTTCACGATCCTTCGCAGGAGGATCCGCGTGAAGCGGAAGCTAAAAAATTTGATTTGAGCTATGTGGGGCTCACGGGCAATATCGGTTGTGTTGTCAACGGCGCCGGTCTAGCCATGGCCACGATGGACATCATCAAATACGCGGGCGGCGAGCCGGCCAACTTTTTGGACGTGGGCGGCGGCGCCAGCAAAGAAAAGGTGTCCGCGGCTTTTAAGATTCTCTTAAATGATCCGCAAGTCAAAGCCATTTTAGTCAATATCTTCGGCGGAATCATGCGCTGCGATGTTGTGGCGGAGGGCATTCTTGCGGCCGTTAAGGAAATCAGCCAGCAGAGAGAAAACCCGCTAAAAAAAATCCCGATCGTGGTTCGGCTTGAAGGAACCAATGTTAAGCAGGGCAAGGATATTTTAGGCAAATCCCATCTCAGCTTGATTACGGCCGCCAGTTTCGAAGAAGCGGCAGAGAAAGCGGTACAGGCTGCCACATGAGCATCTTAGTCCATAAAGAGACGAAGGTTTTGGTACAGGGTATTACGGGTGCGCACGGGTCTTTTCATGCTAAGCAGATGATTGAATACGGCACGAAGATCGTGGGAGGTGTCACCCCCGGTAAAGGCGGCATGAAACAGGACGGTGTGCCGGTCTTTAATAAAGTCAAAGAAGCGGTGGAAGCAACCCAGGCCACGGCCTCCGTCATTTATGTCCCTGCCAAATTCGCGATCGAGGCGGTCAAAGAAGCGGGTGAAGCGGGAATACGCCTGATCGTGTGCATCACGGAAGGTGTTCCGGCGCTTGACATGGCACGGTTAAAGCCGTGGCTTGATGACAAGCAAATCCGGTTGATCGGACCCAATTGCCCGGGCGTGATCACTCCGGGGGAATGTAAAATCGGCATCATGCCGGGTTATATTCATAAACCCGGACACATCGGTGTCATTTCAAGAAGCGGCACGCTGACTTACGAAGCGGTGTGGCAGCTTTCAGAGCGCGGTCTCGGGCAATCGACTTGTATCGGAATTGGCGGCGATGCCATTGTTGGCACCAATTTCGTGGATGTGCTCAGCATGTTTGAAAAGGATGCGCAGACAAAGGGACTTGTTTTAATCGGCGAAATCGGCGGCAGCGCCGAAGAAGAAGCGGCTGAATTCATCGAAAAGCACGTTTCCAAGCCGGTCGTGGCCTTTGTGGCGGGCAGCACGGCGCCTCCCGGAAAACGGATGGGGCATGCGGGTGCTATTATCTCAGGAGGGACCGGCAAGGCATCGGTTAAAATCAAGCGGCTTGAGAAGGCCGGGGTGACCGTGGCCCCAAGTCCGGCTTTGATCGGTGAAACTGTCGAAAAGGTCTTTGCCGAAACCTTAAAGGCGCGCTAAACTTTCCTTATCGTGATGAAAAATATTGATCACGCCTATGATGAATATCTCAAGGCTCATGAAAAAGAAATTGTAGAAGCCATTCCGCGCTTCACGGAAGGTCTTGAGAAAAAGCATTTCCGCTACGGCCGTTTTCAGATCCCCACTTTTTACAAACCGCATTTTATCAACGCGAAACAGCATCATTTTTTAAAACGCATCGGCACAACCTTAAGTCAGGTGGTGCAGACCGCGACGCGCCTTTATTTTGAAGAAAGCCATCTCACCCATGTTTTCCGCATGGATCCGGAAGCCGCAGAGCTCATCAAAATCGATCCCGGTTACTCCAAAAGCGTCGTCTTTTCGCGCTACGATGCCCTCATGGAAGGCGAGTCCGTCAAGATCGTTGAACTGAACTGCGATTCTCCGGCGGGCGCCGTCTACAGCGATCAAGTCGAGGAAGCCTTGCTTGCCGAAGAACCTCTGCAGGATTTCATCGAACAATACCAGCTCTCAGCCACGGAGCGCGGGAAAAGCATCCTGGATGCCTTGTTGGCGGCCTACGAGGAATTCGGGGGGTATGAGACGCCAAATATCGCGATTGTCGACTGGAAGAAGGCGCGCACGCTTCAGGAGTTTGAATATTTGAAAGAATACTTCGAATCGCGCGGGTACAAAACGACCATCGCAGACCCCCGTGAACTTTCCTATAAAGGCGGCAAGCTGTATCACAAAAATTTTCATATCCGCATTCTATATCGGCGCGTGATTTTTGATGAATTGCTCGACCGGTTGGATGAATGCGAAAACATGGTCAAAGCCTACCGCGATCATGCCGTGTGTATGGTGAACCCCTTGCGTTCGCGACTGGCCAGCACGAAGGCCCTGCTTTCCATTTTGACCAACTCCGAATACGATCATTTTTTCACGGATAATGAAAATAAGCTGAAGAGCGAATGCCTGCCGTGGACGCGGCGGCTCGTGGATGCCGAGGATTTTTACGGCCGTAAGAAAATTTATCTGATCGATTTTCTGAAAGATGAGAAAGAGACGCTGGTGCTCAAACCTTCCTCCGGTTACGGCGGCAGAGACGTGAAGATCGGAAAAGAAACCAAGGATGAGGATTGGAATGCCGCGATTGATAAGGCGCTTAAAGGCGATTGGGTGGTGCAGGAGTATTCGAATATTCCGATTATGACCGTTCCCGCTGTGATTAATCACAAGCTTGATTTTGAATACAAAAAATACAATTTTAACGTTCTGGTATACGGCAATAAGTACATCGGCGGTTTCAGCCGTCTCAGCAATGAAAGCGTCATCAATGTGGCGCGGGGCGGCGGGCTGATCCCATCCCTTGTGCCGGAGCAAGCTTCCGACTTGTTTGAGACTTAAATGTTAGGCTGCATACATGGTTAAGAGAAGGATTCATTCACCGCGCGTCGACATGCATGTGCATCTGGGCCATTCCCGGGACGGTGCGAAACTTGCTTGGCCGGAAATTCAAGAAATGCTCGATCGTTATTCGATCAGCCATGCCGTCATGTTTCCCGTGGATGATGTGAAACCGGGTCCGAGCTACTCTTATCTCAACACGCAAGTCGCGGATATCATGGATAAAGATAAACGGATCATCGGATTTTGCCGTTTGGATCCCAAACAGCCGGAGGCCGCGTCCAAAGAACTGATTCGCTGCCTCAAACGCGGGATGCGCGGCGTGAAGCTGCATCCGCGGTCGGAAGATTTTTCACCGCCCGAAGCCGAAAATTTGATCGCTGAAATTGAAAAAGAAAAGGTTGCAACCGTTGTGCTGCATACCTCCCATGAGCATCATTGCCATCCTTTGCCGTGGGAACGCGTCTTTGCGCGATTTAAGAAAATCTCATTCATTTTGGCGCATGCGGGTAAAGATGCCTACCGCGAAGCTGCGGAGGTGGCGCTACGCTGCCCGAACGTGTATTTGGATACCTCGACCGTTTCTTACCAACGCACATCGTTCTTGCTAAAAAAGGTCGGAGCGGATAAATTAGTTTTTGCTTCAGACATGCCGTATTCTCACCCGGCCATGGAACTCTTGAAATTCGATCTGGTGCTTGAAAACAATAATGCAATGCGCAAGAAAATATTCGAAGAGAATCCCAAGAAAATACTCGGGGGTTTCTGATGAAAGTTGAACGCCGTCTGTTTACCTTGGAAGAAGCCAACGCGCTGATCCCCAAACTTGAAGCGCGGTTCTCGCATCTGTTGCAAAAAAAAGAGCAGTATCTGAAGCGGCACGATGAATTGTTCATGCATCAGTTGTTGGCGGATGCCGAACAACACGCCAACCTGTCCACTCAGACCGAGGATTTGGAAAAGGAGATTCACGAGCTTGAGACATCGATCCTGGATATGGAAAAGGACATCCATGAAATCCGTCAATGGGGCTGTATCCTGAGAAACGTTAATACGGGGTATGTTGATTTTCTCGGCCAATGGAACGGCGAAAAAATATACTTTTGTTGGAAAAAAGGGGAAAAAGACATTCAGTATTATCATTCTTTGCAAAACGACAAGTCAGACCGAAGACCACTTTTTAATTCGAAACAGGATTCAAGGAGGCTTTTTTGATTCTTCCGAAAAAAATATTTCTCACCAAAGGGGTGGGCATACACCGTGAAAAGCTGTCGAGTTTTGAATTGGCGCTGCGAAATGCCGGGATCGCGCCTTACAACATCGTCCGCGTTTCGAGTATTTACCCGCCCTATTGTAAACAAATTTCGCGCGAAGCGGGCTTGAAATATCTCACACCGGGACAAGTGCTTTTCACGGTGGTGGCGGAATGCTCCACCAATGAACCGCATCGCTTGATTGCCGCTTCCATCGGCATGGCCATTCCGAAAAAGCCCGAACATTACGGTTATTTGTCCGAGGCGCACACCTACGGCTGGACCGAAAAGCAAACCGGTGATTATGCCGAAGACCTGGCGGCCAGCATGTTGGCGAATATCCTGGGCGTGACCTTTGATCCGGATGAAAGCTACGACAAGAAAAAAGAAATCTGGAAAATTTCAAAAGAGATCGTGAAAACCACCAACATCACGCAAAGCGCAAGGGGAGATAAGAACGGGAATTGGACGACGGTCATTTCGGCGGCCGTTTTGATTCATTAAACCGAACGATGGCAGCCTCTCACGTCACACTCGGCCTCATTCAAATGCGCGCGGCCGCAAGCCCTCAAGTCAATTCAGACCGGGCTGCCTCCAAAATCAAGGCCGCCGCCCGCCGCGGCGCTCAAATTATCTGCCTGCAGGAACTTTTCAGAACCCGTTATTTTTGTCAGAGGGAAAACCCGCGTCCTTTCGAGTTGTCCGAAACCATCCCCGGAGTGACCACCGATACCTTCTGCCGTCTGGCGCGGGACCGCTCGGTGGTTTTAATCGTCCCGGTGTTTGAAAAGACCTCGCAAGGCATTTACCACAACAGTGCGGTTGTGATTGATGCTGACGGTTCGCTGCTTGGCACCTATCGCAAAATGCATATCCCTTATGACCCCCATTTTTTTGAAAAATCATATTTTACCCCGGGCGATACGGGTTTTCGGACATTCACGACGCGTTTCGGTAAGATCGCGGTTTTGATTTGCTGGGATCAATGGTTTCCTGAAGCTGCGCGTCTTGCAACACTGGAGGGTGCGCAAATCCTCTTTTATCCGACTGCGATCGGCTGGCATGATTCGGAAACGAAGATGGCCGCTCGCGAACAGCTGGAAGCGTGGCGGGTCATACAGCGCGCGCATGCGATTGCGAACGCGGTTTTTGTGGCCGCCGTTAACCGCGTAGGGCGGGAAGAGGAATTGACCTTTTGGGGGCGTTCCTTCGCAGCCGACCCCTTCGGTAAAGTCCTTGCCCAAGCCGGCGGAAAGGCCGAGCAGACGCTGATAGTCAAATGTGATATGAAATTGATCGAAGAAACCCGACAGGCCTGGCCTTTTTGGCGTGACCGGCGTGTCGACGCTTACGGTCCGATCGCAAAACCCAACACAAAATTAAAAGTTGCCTCAATCTCGGTTCCGACATGAGTATTCGGATGCGTGAGAAAGGTACGACGCCTCCGGCCTCCCAAGGTTATTTTATGCCCGCTGAATGGGCCCCGCATGAAGCGACGTGGCTTGCCTGGCCACATAACCGGGATACCTGGCCGGGTAAGCGGCTTGAGCGCGTCCGGGCCGTATTCCTTCAGATGATGGAGGCGCTGCTATGCCGTGAAAAGGTGCATCTGCTCATTCAAAATGAAAGAGAGCGGGATCACGTTGAAAAATCACTGCGTGCGCGGGGCGCAGAACTATCCCGCTGGATACCGCATATTAGCCGAACCGCGGATGCCTGGATTCGCGATTACGGCCCGACTTTTTTGATTCATCCGCAAGGCAAAAAAGCCTGGTGTAAGTGGCGCTTCAATGCCTGGGGCAATAAAGATCCTCAATTAAAAAAAGACGGGGGTGTTTTTGAAGATCCCGCTTTATTGCCGCCGGAATCCGTGTTTTATGCGCCTTTTGTTTTGGAAGGGGGCGCGATCGAAGTGAATGGTGCCGGCACTTGCCTTGTCACGGAATCATGCCTTCTGAGCCCCAATCGGAACGCCCATTTTTCGAAAAATGATCTGGAGCAAAATTTAAAAAATTTTCTGGGTATTCGGCACTGCGTGTGGCTGGACGGAGGGATTGCCGGAGATGACACCGACGGGCATATCGACAATTTGGCACGCTTTGTTGATGCTCAGACGATTGTGGCGGTTTCCGAAGCCGACCCTGCGGATGAAAATTACAGTGCGCTACGGGCCAATTGGGAGCGATTAAAGGGCGCTTCGGATGACCGTGGCCGGGTTTGGAATCTTATTCGGTTACCGATGCCGGACAAAATAAAAAACGGCCAAAGGCGTTTACCGGCCAGTTACGCCAATTTCTATATCGCCAACGGGCTTGTTTTAGCGCCGGCATTTGATGATCCACAAGATGATCGCTGTATGGGGATTTTGCGGGAGATTTTTCCGAAACACGAAGTGATGGCGATAGATTGCCGGGATGCCGTGGTTGGCCTGGGAGCCATTCACTGCCTGACGCAGCAGGAACCTTCTGCGCTTACCCTTGATGGGTGACTTCAAGTTCTTCTTGATCCACCCCCTTAATTTCAATTATCTTTTCTTCATCAACCATCTGATCTCGTTGCAACCGGTCTTGCTTTAACATTTCGGCATCGAGCATTTCGGTGTCAGCCGGAATCGAAAAATTCCAGGAAGCATCTTCAATCAAGGACCGGAACATCATGCGATCGAAAATCATCACGGTTTTACGCGAGCGGCCTTTGGATTCGATCGATACCTCATGCGGATAAATAATAGTTTCTTTCTCTCCGAGGTCCGTCTCATGCGTATCTTTGTAATCGGAGCGCCGGATCACGACTTGCGGCTTCTCGTCGAAATTGTAATAAGTTTCCCACAACACGTCACCTTCGATGTTTGTAGCAAGTCGGCGCGCCAAATAGGGCTGCTGATTTTTACGGCCGTAGACTTTTAAATTCACGTTTTTCTCATCCCAGCTTTCCACTTGGACATCCGGCGCCGGCAGCGCCATCGGTTTTAAAGCGCGGTATAGATCCAAGGGATTTAAATGGCTTTCAATATCCGGGAGTTCCTCCAAATCGAAAATATTGCCTTCAAAAGCGGTGCGCTGGGAGGGAATATACAAATTAAACAAGCGGTCATCGGTTTTAAAAACGAAAAGCAACACGCCGTTGATGTCGGAACAGCTCAACAGGATTTTTTCGTCCAGCCGGTGGTAGAGGAGCTCTCCGTTGCAGGAAGCGCTTTTATTGTCTTCGGTAAAAAAGTGCACGGTGAGATCCGCTTCATACGCGATCCAGGCCCCGCGCCGGAGTTCGATTTGTTGAACCAGGCGTTCGATAATGGGGAGGGTCATCGGTTGCGCTTCGGCGGGACTGTTGGAATTCATCAAAACGGACATCAGCAGGCCGAGCAGTAAAATAATCACACGGATCTCCTTTTCATCCTTATTTCGGCAATTCGGGGATAAACTTGAAAAAAATGGAGGAAAGCGGACGCGGACTAAGATCCGGAACCGGAGAGCGCTTTGCGTGTGTAAAGGATGCGCTGGATCGCCGTCCAATTGGTACCGATCAGCAGAACCCAAAGGGCGAAGGGGAAAAGAGGCGGAATCAATGAACCGGCGGCGAGAATCACAATGCGCTCCGCCCGCTCAAAAAAGCCGATCTGACAGCGCTCGATCAAGTTTTCGGCCCGGGCCTTGGCGTAGCTGGTGATAAAAGATCCCATCAAAATACCCAAAACAATCAACAACCATCCGATTTGATCGGTGCTCGCGAAAAAAACCGCGATCCCTCCGAAAATCAATACATCCGAATAACGATCAACCGTGGAATCCAAGAAGGCGCCGAAGCGGCTCGTTTTACCCGTGATTCTGGCTAAGGGGCCATCCAAGGCATCCCCGAGTCCCGCAACGATCAATAAAAGACCCGCCGCGATAAGATTTCCTGAGGCGTAAACCATCCCTACAATCAAATTCATCGCAGCGCCCGCAAGCGTCAGGTGATCGGGCGCTATGCCTTTTCGGTCCAGGAACCGAACCCAGGGAGTCACGAGCTTTTGAACTCTATCGTGGAATTTATCTTTCAACATGGGAAGCCATAAAAAAAGCTCAAGATCGCTTAATCTTGAGCTTTTTCGTTAAAAACATAATTTCGATTAACGAGGACAAGTGCCTTGAATGAATTTTTTTACCAAGTCACGCGCTTCGGAATCGGCGATTTGTTTCGGCGGATGCTTCATGGTGTAAGCCGAAATGGAAATGAGCGGACCGCCGATTTTTCTTTCGCGCGCGAGACGGCAAGCGCGTATCGCATCAATGGCGCAGCCGGCGCTGTTGGGAGAATCTTCGACCGAAAGCCGCAGTTCCAGATTCATGGGAAACCCCGCGAATCCGCGGCCTTCCATGCGCAAATAACAAACCTTATTATCATTTTGCCAAGCGACATAGTCCGACGGGCCGATGTGAATGTTGTCAGCGTGCAGGGGTTCAATCATCTGACTTTGCACCGCCGCAGTTTTTGAGATTTTTTTCGATTCAAGCCGCGCGCGGTTCAGCATATTCAAAAAGTCTGTGTTGCCGCCCGTATTCAATTGATAGGTCCGGTCGATTTTAACGCCCCGGTCCGAGAAGAGTTTGGTGAGTGTGCGATGCACGATGGTGGCCCCGATTTGGGCCTTGATGTCATCGCCGATGATCGGAATACGTTTATCTTCAAAACGTTTCGCCCATTTGGGATTCGAAGCGATAAAAACGGGGATGCAGTTGATGAAACTGACCCCTGTTTTCAAACAGGCCTCCGCGTAGAATTCACTTCCCTGCTGGGAACCTACGGGGAGGTAGTTCAGCAGCATTTCAGCTCCCGAATCACGCAGCGCCTTTTCCACATTGCAAGGTTTGCGGTTGGCTACCACGAACGTGCGATCTTCCGGATAACCTTCCATATGATCAGAAAAACCGTCAAGGACCGGCCCCATTTCGACACGAATTTTACTTTTAGGAATTTGAGTATAAAGGGGCAGGACGCAATTGGGTTTCGCTTCCAAAGCTGTGTCAAAACGTTCGCCGACTTTGCGCTTATCGATGTCAAAAGCAGCGACCACTTCGATATCTTCCGGAAAATAGCCGCCCACGTCATAATTCATCAATCCGAGATGCTCTTCCTTAACTTTCTTACCATTTGAAAGCGAACGGTAATACTCGATACCCTGGATGAGGGATGCCGCGCAGTTACCGACCCCGGCAATGGCGATTTTGATTTTTCCCATGTGATGAATCCTCCTGATAAAATGAAAACCGGTGAACTGTCAATGAAGTGCGCACATTATAGCATTGCTTGATCGCAAAGCAAGCGAAAATGAAATCTCATAACTCCTTATATTTTAAAAAGTTAGGAAGTGAACGTCCGATAATATTTTCATATTTTGATTTTTGTAAATGAATCGCCATGTTAATATAAGTTTTTAATTCAACTCGACGGGTTTATCCCGGATCATTTAACGCGCGGGGGGAAGGTATGCTGACATTTGAGGAATTTAAGAAAATGGAGTTAAAAATCGCATTAATCGAATCCGTTGAGCCCCATCCGAATGCCGACAAACTCTATGTACTCGGCATCAAGGTCGGCGACGTTCAAAAGACCATTGTGGCCGGCATCCGGCCTTTTTATACGCCGGAGGAGCTAAAAGGAAAAAAAATTGTCATCGTTGATAATCTGGCACCGGTCACTTTGCGCGGAATCGAATCGCAGGGGATGCTTTTGGCCGCTTCGTCAGGGGAACAATTGGCGATTCTGACGATTGACAGGGATTTACCCGAAGGCGCTCAAATCCGCTGATCTATTAACGTGCGGTGAGATAATAGGCGAGAATGGCTTTCCAGGCGACAAAGTGGACAAAACCGATGAACAACACAAATGCCATGATGCTGATAATTTTGATGCCGCCGCGTTCCAACTGCAAATTTTTTAAAATAAACCCCATCAAACCGAAATAAATCAAAGTTACGGGAGCCAGGAAAACATAATCATTGATGGCTTCCGCGCTCATAAATTCCAGCAGCGGTGTTAAGCTGACATAAGATTCAAGGAAGGCTTTAATGTGATAGGCCGCGTAAAGTGGCGGACCGATGATTGTATAAAACCACGGCGCGCCCTCCGTAAATAAATAGGCGGCATAAACCAAAACACCCAAGATCAAAAAAAGCCGGATTCGGTAAATCTTCCTAATGAAACTCATAAAATAATGGTATTGTGCTTTCGATTTCTTGTCAAAGGAAAACTCCTGTGCTAGTATCGCCGCTTCATGCACCTCAATTCTGACACATTAACGGCAGAAAACATGCTCGACTTCAAACCCTTTTGCGCTTGGCGTTATGACCCCCAACGCGTTTCCATGCAGGAAGTGATCGCACCGCCATATGACGTGATCTCTCCGGCCGAGCAGTCTGATCTTTACGACCGTTCTCCCTTCAACTGCGTTCGCTTGATTTTAAACCGGATCGAAACAACGGATACCGAGATCAGCAACCGCTATACACGCGCCCGCGATTTTTTTAAAAATTGGCGTGATCAAGGCGTCTTAATTCAAGAAAAGGAGCCCGCATTTTACCTCTACCGCCAGGGTTTTACCGATCCTTCCACGGGCGTCTTCCGCAATCGCATCGCCCTGCTCGGTCTCCTTAAGCTCGAAGAGCTCGGCTCCGGTCCGGTCATTCCGCATGAGAAGACGCTCAGCCGGCCGAAAGAGGACAGACGCAAGTTACTCGAGGCCACGCACACGAATTTTTCACCCGTGTTCGGATTATTTAACGACCCGCAGGGAAACATGGCCGCTCTTTATAAGAAGTGTGAAAATGAATCCGTGCTTTTTGAGATGGAAGACAGTAAGGGCGTACATCACGGGGTATGGACGGTCTCTCAAAGTGAAACCGTGAAGCAGATCAGAAATTTACTGAAAGACAAAAAAATCTATATTGCCGACGGACATCACCGCTATCAGACGGCGCTTGAATTTGCGGCAAAACAGAGGCAAACGACGCAAGGATCACACGGCGACCTGCCGTCGGATTATGTGCTGATGGCCTTGGTTGAATTTCATGATCCCGGATTAATTTTACTTCCGATTCACCGTATCGTGCAAACATTCAAGCATTTTAACGAAGAAGCTGCGCTGAAAGCGCTGCAACCTTATTTTCGGACGGAAGAAAAGACGCGCGATCAACTGGAAACTGTTTTATCAAAACCTGGCGCCGACACGGTTCAATTCGGGTTGATCTTCGGCAAGCGAGCTTATTTGTTGACATTAAGCGATCTTGAATCCGCTAAAAAACAATTACCCAAAGGGAAATCAGAGATTTGGTACAAACTGGATGTGAATATCCTGAGCCATTTGATTTTTGAAACACTTTGGAGATTACCCCAAGATCAGTGGGAATCCAAAATTAAATACACCGCTTCCTTCAAAGAGGCGACGGACGCCGTGCGTCAAAAAGGGGTTGCGGCTTCTTTTGTGATGAAACCGAAAACCGTGGAAGTCTTGGAAAAGGTGGGGGCATTTCGTGAATTGATGCCGCAAAAATCCACCTACTTTTTCCCCAAGCTTCCCAGCGGGCTTGTCTTTTATCATCATACTACGCCATAATATTATCTCTGAATTTCAGAAAGTGTTACCCATTCTAACGAAATTGAGTATAATGAGAATCTATGGAAATTAATCTCCCAAACGAAGGCATGCCGAAACTGCCGCCATTCCGGTTCGGATCGTGGATGGTGCCCGTCATTATTGCATTGATTCTCCTTACTGCGGCAGGGTCGATGTTTTATCAAATCGGACCGGATGAGGTCGGCGTGGTTCAGCAGTTCGGCAAATTCGTTCGAACAACCAATCCGGGTTTGCGCCTCAAAATACCCTTCGGGATCGAAACCGTCAAAAAAATCCGCATTACCCACGTTTTTAAGGAAGAATTCGGTTTCCGCACGGTTATGACCGGACAAAGATCGATTTTTGATGGGGGATCCGATCGAAATATTCAAACAAGGCGTCTGACGCATTCCCAATACCGCTCTTCCGGCGGCGGCGACCCTTTCTTGGAAGAATCTTTGATGTTAACCGGAGACTTAAACGTTGCTGTCGTCGAGTGGATTGTCCAATATCGCGTCAAGGATCCGGTCCAGTACGCATTTCGCATTCGTGATCAACGGGAAACGCTGCGCAATATGTCGGAAGCGGTGATGAGGTTGGTCGTGGGGGATCACGCCATCAATGACGTATTGACAGCAGGGCGCGAAGAAATGCAAATCGAGGCCGAACAAATGTTGCAGGATGTTTTGGACAGCTACGGAGCGGGCGTGGAAATTCGTAACGTGATTTTGCAAGATGTGAATCCGCCGGATGAAGTAAAGGCATCCTTTAACGAAGTCAATGAAGCGCGCCAGGAAAAGGAACAGGTCATCAATCAAGCCTGGAAAGAGTACAATCGTGTAATTCCGCGCGCTAAGGGAGAAGCCGAACAAAAGATCCGTGGCGCGGAAGGGTATGCCGTCGAACGGATCAACCAAGCCAATGGAGACGCCGAACGTTTCCTGTTGACCCTCAAGGCGTACCGGCTAGCCCCGGAAGTGACGCGTCAGCGGCTTTATCTTGAAATGGCTGAAAAGGTCATGCCGCAATTTGAAGAAAAATTAATTTTAGACGATTCTCAAAAAGGTATCGTCCCGCTCTTGCAATTGACAAGGGAAAGAGGTGGACGGGAACCATGAAACAACCCCTAATTGCCCTCGCGTTAGTAGCCCTTGCGGCTTGCGGCGTCATCGTCTTAAACAGCGCCTTCATCGTAGATCAAACTCAGCAAGTCGTGATCACTCAATTCGGCGAACCGGTCGGCGGACCCTTGAAAGAACCGGGATTGCGGTGGAAAATTCCGTTCATCCAAGTTGTGCATTATTTTGACAAACGCATTTTAGAGTGGGATGGTTATCCTTCCGAAATCCCGACGCTGGATAAAAAATTCATTTGGGTGGATGTGACCGGCAGGTGGCGTATTGACGACGCCCTTAAATTTTTGCAAACCATGCATACTGAGATCAATGCCCAGTCGCGTTTGGATGATATTATGGACGGTATTACGCGTAATTTTATTACTCGGTATAGATTGCCTGACATTGTTCGCAGCACAAACCGCATTTTGGAAGAGAAGGTATACGGTGAGGGCGAAGATGTGGTGGAAGAAGGCGAACTTGAAAGCGTTGAGGTCGGCCGCGACCGAATCACGCGTCAAATTTTAGACACCGCGCGCAACATTCTCAAGGATTATGGCATTGAATTGATTGATCTGCGCATTAAGCGGATTAATTATATTCAGTCGGTGCAGTTGAAGGTCTTCGAACGCATGATCTCAGAACGCAAACGGGCGGCCGAGACCCTGCGTTCGCAAGGGCAAGGTGTACGCGCTGAAATCGAAGGTCAGAAAGAAAAGGAATTAAGGCGCATTGTATCAGAGGCCTACCGCAAGGTGCAGGTTCTCAAAGGAGAGGCAGATGCGGAAGCCACGCGAATTTACGGCGAGGCTTTTTCTCAGGATCCTGATTTTTATGCATTTATGAATACCCTCGAACGCTATCCGGAAACATTAAAAGAAAGCCGCTTGGTTTTGACCACGGATAGTGATTTTCTGAAATATCTCAAAAAAGTTAAAACATCGTAAGGAAAGGCGGAACGCAAGCTTGATGCAAGCGCGTCTCCGGAAGGACCGTGTCTTTACTTACTCCCATTGTTGAAACGCTCACATCTTCGAAATCCCCCTGGGAAGTCTATCAAGTTATGGCGCGTCATTCGGCCGCGTCTTTCTTTCTTGATAGCCATCATTATGCACCGCCCCATCAAACTTATTCCTATTTGGCGGCAAATCCGGCATTAGAAATCGTGCTTCGCGACGGAATGATTACCATACGGGGTGAAAAAAACGGCACGTATCCCGCGGACACCCTTTTTAAGGTCCTGCGTTCCATCCTGAAAGAGAATTCGATCTCGGACATTTCCCCGTATCCCTTTTTCACGGGCGGGTTGGTGGGATTTTGGAGTTATGAACTGGTCGCTTTGTTCGAGGATATTCAGTTAAGGGAAAAACCAGGACCGGACATTCCGCAACTGCATCTGGGTCTCTATCGGGATTTAATCGTGTTTGATCATTCGCAGGGGAATTTTCATCTGGTTGTCGGACGCACCGTTACGGATAAACGCAACACCGCAGCTGCCTTAAACACTCTCAAAAAATATTTTGAATGTCCGAGTCTAATACCCTCAGAACAGTTCCTGCTTCAACGGTTCGGTCCGGAAGTCACAAAAGAGCAGTTTGAAAAAATGGTACGCCGTGCTCAAAAATACATAGCCGCCGGAGATATTTATCAAGCTAATTTGTCGCAGCGTTTTTCTTTTGAGTATGAGCAGGACCCGCTCCGGTTGTATGAGACCTTGCGCCGGATCAATCCATCGCCGTTCGCCTCTTATTATAAATGCGATGACGTCTCCATCGTAAGCAGTTCACCGGAACGCCTCATTCATAAGCGCGGAAGGCTATGCCAAACGCAGCCCATTGCCGGAACGAGACCCCGGCACACGGCGCATCAATCGGAAGAAGAGCTCGAAGCTGAACTGCTGAGAAATGAAAAGGAAAAGGCGGAGCATTTGATGTTGGTCGACCTGGAACGCAATGATCTCGGGCGTGTTTGTGAATGGTCCACCGTGCGGGTAAAAGAGATGATGAAAATTGAAAAGTATTCGCATGTCATGCATTTAGTGTCTCATATCGAAGGAGTAGTAAGACAAGATCAAGACGGTTTTGATCTAATCCGCTCCATGTTTCCGGGCGGTACGATTACGGGCTGTCCCAAGATACGTTGTATGCAGATCATTGACGAGCTCGAACCGGTGAAGCGATCGATCTATACCGGCTCCATCGGGTATATCGATTTTTACGGAGATTTAGATCTCAATATCGTGATTCGAACCATCGTTTTGAAAAAGAATGAAGGGCATCTGCAAGTCGGTGCCGGGATTGTGCATGATTCGGATCCGGAACGGGAATATGAGGAAACGCTGCACAAAGGAGAAGCGATGGCCGAAGCCCTTGCGCAGGTCAGTCTATTAAGTGTGCCATGAAATTTGCGACTTACGTAAAGGGGAAAAGAATCGGAGACGACGCTTGTCTTGAAGACTTCCTGAATCAGGAAATCGGCATTTTCGAAACGATGCGGGTTTATGGCGGAAAGATTTTCCGTTTGAGGGATCATCTCAACCGGCTATTTGAGTCGGCAAAAACGGCGGGTTATAAAGGACGGATTGATGTGAATCACCTTGAAGGGGAGCTCAAGCTTGCGGTGCGGGCTTTCGGGAAGGAATCTGCCGTCATCCGACTAACGCTTTGGCAGAAGGGAACTTATGTTATGATCGGTGAACGCAAGCATCCGGATATTCTTTATCAGCAGGGTGTCTCACTGAGAACTTCTCCGGTCAAACGGTCCTTGACCCATGCCGCCGCGCCGGAAGCAAAGACCACCGCGTATCAGAATGCCGTCTTGGCGACTTTGGAACCCCGTACCGAAGAAGTTTACGAATGGGTTTTCCTGGACCGCGCGGGATTTGTGACAGAAGTGCGTATCGGCAACTTATTCGTGATTACGCGCGAAGGAAAGCTCTTTTGTCTGAAAACCCCGCCTTTACCCGGAATCTTGAATGGAGTTACGCGCCGCCTTGTGATAGAATGCGCCTCCCGCGCCGGACTTCCTGTCCGGGAATGTCCGCTGACGCGTCATGATGTATTTACAGCCCAAGAGGCCTTTCTTACAAATACGACCTGGGAATTGCTGCCCATACGCAAGCTTGACGGACGAAGCATCGGCCATCAAATACCCGGTCTTTGGACCTCTCGGCTTCACCGGCTTTATCAACGGAAGGTAAAGAAGGAATGTCAAATCCGGTAATTCATCGCGCATTAATCAGTGTGTCGGATAAAAAAGGATTGATCTCCTTCGCGCGCGCCCTTCGCAAACAAAAAATCGAGATTCTTTCCACCGGTGGCACGCTGAAAGTTTTGCAAAAAGCGGGCATCGCCGCCCAACCCGTCGAATCGGTTACGCGGTTTCCCGAAATTTTGGAAGGCAGGGTCAAGACGCTGCATCCTGCGATTCACGGCGGACTGTTGTACCGCCGGGATAAAAAGGAGCATCGCGAAGCGGTCAAGGAACATCATCTTTGTCCTATCGACCTCGTGGTGGTGAATTTGTATCCATTTGAAGAAGTGACGCGCGATGCTTCCGTCAACGAAGAAACGGCGATCGAGAATATCGATATCGGCGGACCTTCGATGCTGCGTTCGGCCGCTAAAAATTTCGATGCCGTGACGGTGGTTTGTGACCCGGCCGATTATGATCTCGTTTTAGATGAGATAAAAAAGAATGAAGGATGCGTCTCCGCGGAGACGAGGCGCAAGCTGGCGCAAAAAACGTTTGAAAGGACTTCTCAATATGACCGCGCGATCCAGCATTATTTTGCCGGCGCAAACGGTCGTGAGGGTGTTTCCGGCCTGCCCGAGAAATTGGACGTGGTATACAAGAAAAAACAAATTTTGCGCTACGGTGAAAATCCGCATCAACGCGCGGCGCTTTACACACGCGCCGGAAGCGAACCCCGTTTTCAATTCGAGCAGCTGCACGGCAAGGAACTTTCCTACAATAATTTGCTCGATATCGACGCGACGATCGATATATTGAGGGAGTTTGAAAAACCGGCGGCTTGTGTCGTGAAGCACAGCAATCCCTGCGGTATCGCGGAGTCGAGTACGCCCGCCAAGGCGCTGGAAGATGCGATTGAATGCGATTCGCTGTCGGCCTTCGGAGGCATATTGGGCATCAACCGTCCCTGCAATAAGCACTCTGCGGCCTCCGCGCTCGAGCGGCTGCCTTTCTTTGAAGTGATCATAGCGCCTTCCTTTGATGCGCCGAGTTTGAAATTGCTCAAAGCGAGAAAGAACCTCAGGATAATCGCAACAGGATCGCTCGGCCATATCGGACCCTATGATTTACGTTTTCTTAAAAGCGGAATCCTGCTTCAAGACCGCGACCGTCCGATCCGTGAAACGGAAGATGAGCTGCACAAGCGGTTGCGCGTTGTGACAAAATCGGTGCTGAAGCCATCGGAAATCGACGAATTGATTTTTGCCTGGAAATGCGTCAAGGTCGTCAAGTCCAACGCCATCGTCATAACGCAGGGGAAAAAAACCGTCGGCATTGGGGCCGGACAAATGTCACGGGTGGATTCAGTGCAAATTGCCTGTCAGAAGGCAAGTTTCAGGACCGAAGGCGGTTATCTTGCAAGCGACGCCTTTTTTCCGATGCCGGATTCCATTGAAGTGGCCAGCGAATATAAGATTCGAGCCATCATCCAGCCCGGCGGTTCGATCCGGGACGGCGATGTGATCGCCGCCTGTGATCGTTTCGGGATCGCCATGGCGCTCACGGGCCAGCGCCACTTCCGGCATTGAACTTCGTTTAAGGATGATTCTCTTTCTGTAACTTCCATGCGTTACGCCGAATCTGTTCAATATTTAAATTCATTCCTTAATTTCGAACACATGCATCCGGAGCCCGCACATCGTCGTTGGAATCTTGATCGGATGCGAAAATTGGTCGCTCTCTTCAGCCATCCCGAGAAAAATTTTTTTCCGGTTTTAATCGCAGGAACAAAGGGGAAGGGCTCCACCGGTTATTTTCTGGAATCCATATTGAATGCCAGTGGGATTGCTGTCGGCTTTTATACGTCGCCTCATTTACACGATCCGCGCGAGAGGATTCGCATCGGAGGAAAGTGGATCCCGAAAGCTCTTTGGGCGCGGCTCTTAACGCGGATGCGTAGACGTTTGGAATCCGTTTCAACCTCCGGAAACGGTCCATTCACCTATTTTGAAATCATGACCCTTTTGGCAATGCTCGCTTTTAAGGAAGCGGAAGTCCGTCTGGGTATCTTTGAAGTCGGAATGGGCGGGCGATTGGATGCGACGAATGTTTTGGATGCCCCCTTAAGCCTTATAACGCCGGTGCATTTGGATCACGAACAGTTTTTAGGCCGCACGGTGGCGCGGATCACTCGAGAAAAAGCGGCTATTCTCCGTTTCGGATGCCATGCCGTTGTCAGCCCTCAGGCGCCGGAGGCAAACAAAGTCATTCAAAAGCGCAGCCGGAATCAAAAAGCATACCGCCATGCGATTTATCCTATGAATGGGGCTCCGCTCGGATTGGCCGGGGATATTCAAAAAATGAACGCAGGGGCAGCCAAAAAGGCAGCTTTGCTCTTGCGCAGCCGATTCGGATTTTACATTTCTGATGCTGCCGTGCTTAAGGGGCTCGTGCAGCGCCAGTGGCCGGGGCGCTATGAAAAAATCGAAGGAAAACCTTCTTATGTATTGGATGTGGCGCATAATCCGGCCGCAATTTCAGCACTTGTCCGGAATCTTAAAAAAGACTCGATACATCAAAACAGCGTGCTTCTTTTTGGAGTCGCGAAAGATAAAAAAAGTGATCGCATACTGCGCGCATTGGGAACCTTTTTTTCCCGTGCTGTATTAACCCAAACTCCGAGCGCACGTTCGCGCCCGGCGGCTGATTTAATGAGCCAGGCCCGCCGTTACTTTGATCAAGCTTGGCCGGCCACGGACCCCGCTCAGGCCTTAGCGCTTGCCCGTAAGCTGGCCGGTCCGAACGCCACGGTGGTTGTGACCGGGTCCTTTTATTTGGTGGGCGCCGTGCGAGGTTTGATTCTATGAATAAAAACGAATCATTTCGATCGGAAGTGGATACAGAAGACACCATTGCGGCGATATCAACACCCATCGGCGAAGGCGGGATCGCCGTTCTGCGCTTGAGCGGTCCCGATGCGTTTCGAATCGCTTCGCGCATCACGCGCCTTAGAAATCAAAACGATTTTTCGGCGCTCACCTCCCACACCATTCATGTGGGAGATGTTAGTGATTTAAGCGGCATCACGGTGGATCAAGTTTTAATCAGCGTTTTCCGAAAACCGCACTCTTATACCGGCGAAGATGTGATTGAAATCAGTTCGCACGGAGGGTTGGGAGTTTCGCGAAGAATTTTGTCGCTTTTGATTCAATCGGGCGCTCGGCATGCCGAGCCGGGTGAATTCACCAAGCGTGCTTTTTTAAACGGAAAACTGGATTTGCCGCAAGCGGAAGCTGTTTTGGATTTGATTAAATCCAAAAGCGAAAAATCCATGCAGGTGGCGGCGCATCAGCTGGCGGGACGTTTGTCAGTCAAATTTAAAAATCTCAAAGATGAGATTATGAAAATCTACGCCCATATGGAAGCTTATCTCGATTTTCCGGACGAACATCTTGAGATTTATGAAGATCAAGAATTTATGCAGAGGCTGACACAAGTCGAATCAGAAATTTCGAAATTAATCAGTGGCTTCGAGCGCGGGGCGTTGATCCGCGAGGGGGCGGTCGCGGTTCTGGTCGGCCGCGCCAATGTGGGTAAGTCTTCTTTGTTCAATGCGCTTCTCGAGCGGGATCATGCGCTTGTATCCGAGCATCCCGGAACGACACGCGATCGGCTTGAAGAATCGGTTTCTTTGAATGGTGTGGCAGTTAGGCTGGTAGATACCGCCGGATTAGGCCTGGACAGCGACCACCCCTTGGACCGCTTAGGAGCGGAGCGCACCAAGCAGGTTCTAACACGCGCTGATCTCTACTTTTATGTGCTGGACGGGTCCGAACCCTTGACGGAAGCGGACCGGTGCGTGTTTCAGGAGCTTGATCCGGACACACCGCGGCTCGTTCTGGTTAATAAATCTGATTTGCCGCAAAAAATAGACCTGACTTTGGTTGAAAAAATGGCCGGTGCGACGAAGCGCATTGCGGTTTCAACGAAAACGCGGGAAGGTTTGGATTCTGTCGAGAAAAAATTCGCGGAAATATTCCATACCGGGAATATTTTTCAAGCGGGCGAACAAATTACGCGTTTAAGACATAAGCAAACCTTGGAATCCGCGCTGCAATCTTTACGCCAGGCAATTCAATCATACGCTGAACGAAAATCTTTGGAATTAGTGACCTTCGAACTTCAGGACGCTTTGAATACCATGAAAGAATTAATCGGTGAAATTTATTCTGAAAATTTATTGGATATCATTTTTTCTGAATTCTGCATCGGA